>JAGXNZ010000136.1 GCA_019894655.1 Promethearchaeota archaeon
GAAAAAATCCGAATATAGTGTTAAAAAATAGGATAATTACAACAGATATAATCACAAAAAAGATGATTAACCCATACGATCGCTTTTTAACCTTCCGATTAAAACTCACTTTACAATTAGGGCAATCAAAAAAATCAATAAGATTAGCTAATATTGCTTATTTTGGTCATATGTGGGAATTATACGCTTTTTGGGTTTGGATTCCAATTTTTCTTAAAGAAGTATTTTATTATACCTATCCAAGTGGTGATGCTACCTTCTTTTTTTCATTAGGGACTTTTTTAGTATTTATTAGTGGTGCTTTAGGCAACACTTTAGGAGGAATTCTCGCTGATCGAATAGGAAGGACGAAATTTAACATTATAATGCTAATCTTAAGCGGATCTAGTTCAATAATCATAGGTTTTTTTTTAGATAATATTACATTAGCACTTTTAACAGCCATAGTATGGGGGACTACAATTGTACCAGATTCACCTCAATATTCTGTTATGATAACGGAATTAACCGATCAGGATTATGTGGGTACAGCCTTAACAGCTCAATTATCCATTGGGTTTGGAATTTCCCTTATATCTATACAACTATTACCAAATTTTGTAAATTTAGTTAGTTGGGTATTTGGTTTCACTTTCTTGTCCGTGGGGCCTTTAATTGGCATCATTTCGCTAATTATGTTGAGGAAAGAACCAGATTCTGTTAAATTAGGTCAGGGAAAGAAATAATGCCTTGTTTTTTAAACATTAAGTATCTATAATTTTAATGATATCCTAGTTTTAATCTAATTAGATCAAAAAATGTTTAATATTTGAAAATGAATCCCAATATTATTAGTTTAGGCGAGCTTTTAGTCGAGATAATGCGAACGGAAGTTGATGTACCTCACGGCAGAATTGGATCTTATTACAAGGGTCCATTTCCTAGTGGTGCTCCAGCAATTTTCATAGATTCTGTAGCTCGGATGTCAGTACCATTTCATTTATCAACAGGTTTTATAGGAGCTGTTGGAAATGATGAATTTGGGCAAACTATAATTGAAAAATTGAAAAATGACAATGTTGATGTTTCTAAAATAAAAGTACATGAAAACAGAACCACAGGAATTGCGTTTAATCAATATAATTCTGATGGCTCTCGAAAATTTATTTTTTCAGCAGGTGCTGCGGGACATATAACTCCAGATGATATTGATGAGGAATACTTTTCAAGCGTAAAAGCTCTTCACATTATGGGTAGTTCTCTTTCAATAAGTGAGAGTTCCCGGGAATCATGCTATAAAGCAATTAAGATTGCAATATCTTTAAATCCACAAGTTATTATTTCATTTGATCCAAATTTAAGACCAGAAATGTTAGATATAAAGACGATTATAGAAATATCTCAACCTGTATTAGATAGGACTACTATTCTATTCCCTAGTGGAGAAGAAGCAGAAATTCTAGCGGGAGTTAAGGGAGAAGAAAAAGCATGTAAGAAACTAATAAAGAGCGGTTTAAAACTAGTCGTTTTGAAACAAGGAAAAGAAGGGTGTACTATATTTGCTTCTAGTTTGGCAGATGGTGTAAGGGTTCCTGGATTTAAGGTTGAGGAGAAAGACCCTACTGGAGCGGGTGATTCGTTTGATGGGGCTTTTATTGTTGGTTACTTAGCAGGTTGGGATTTAAAAAAAATTGGAGAGTTTGCAAATGCCGTAGGAGCTCTGAAAGTTAAGTTTTTCGGACCTATGTCAAATACTAACTATGAAGAAGTATCCGATTTAATAAAAAAGATTAAGTAGTTTTTCTTAAATCGGTTTACTTTAAATGGAGAGAATACACTTTAGCGCCTACTATTTGGTCGTCTTTAATAGTATAATATCTAAATCCTGGGGGTTTAAATTTGAATTTAGCAGAAAGGGGACCCACTGCTTGCGTTTGAAATACAAAGGGCTTGTTTACATCGAACCATGTTTGTAAATCGAGTGGGTTTTTGATTTCCTTGAATTTATCCCGATATCGTGAGGTGTAAATTTCAACTGGTACTTCAATATAAACTGGAAAAAACCAAAAGCCAAAATTAATTCTATCCGTTTTCTTAGCCTCTTTTAACCGATACTCTTTTAGGGTATGAGTATGCCCACACATAACAATATCTACTTTTCTTCTAATGATCTTATCTGAACCAGTGAAGATTTTCAAAACTGTTGACCAGTTATACATAATTGTTTGATATTTGAGATTTAAAATCTTATCCAATCTTCCAGTTCCATCATATTTTCTTAGATTGCTTTCGTAAAAGTCTGACCATGCTAAAGGTCGATTCTTTATGTTCAAAAATTTTTTATATTTTCTCCTCTTGTATCGACTAAGGTTTGGGGAAACTGGAGGTGTATGCATAACTACTATAACCTTTTCGTTATGGGCTATTTGAATAAAAGCACGTAATAAATCTACTTGGTATTCTTTAATTCCTTTTGTACTGGGCCCGCCTTTTAAAAGATCGTGAAGATCTGCTACAGAGTCTTGACCGGTATCAAGGAATATAAAATTATAATGGTCTCCGATTTTAAGATTAAAGTTGAGATTAGGATTGATATATCTAAAATAATCCTTCAAATATTTGTCTTTAGACTTAAGGGCAGTGAAATAATTAAAAAATTTAGTGTCGTAATATCCCTTTACATCTGAATGAGTCATCCCAAAAATTTTATGAATTTGACCAAATCTCATCCCATAGTGGTTTGCTCTGTAGTCGTGATTACCTATTGTCGTAAATATTGGAACCATAATTTCTTGGGAATTAATTAAATCTCCATCCGAACCTAAAAACGGTGGTTTATCCAATCCTTTATTTCTTCCAAGTAAAATATCTAAAAAAACAAGAAAATTATTCTTATATTGATAATTACCTCTTGCGATATTCAGGTAATCTATTAAATCTCCAGTCATTAGCATGAAATCTAAGCTTTTTTCTGAGGATTTTATGTTTGCAAAATTTATTAGCTTTCTCAAATTGGAATTGAAGTTGTATTTAGCCCATCTTAGTTCCTCGATTCTTTCTTCTTGGAACTCTTCCTTAAATTCAAAATCTCTTGTAAGAACAAATTTATCTATTTTCCCTATTTTTTTTTCATTAGTTTTATATCGATCAATCTTAGACCTTGCATTTTCCTTTAAATAATTTAAGATAAAGTCATTTCTTCGAGCAATATGAAAGTCAGTAGCATGAATGAAACTAAAATCATTCCAGTCTTTGTCAAAAATAGCGATGCTGTGATAGTTAACTTTATTCTCGGTTAAATTAGGAACATCATGTACAATATCAAATAAGAGAAAATCTCTATTAACTTCTTTTAGTATATTCTCAATATTTAAGATATCACGAATTTCTAACTTAATTCTGTAGAGTTCTTTTCTTTTTCCAAATACATCGTCAAATTGAAATACGCTATTGTTAATATCCCATACAATACAATTCTCTTCTTCTAAAACGGGTTGATCTCTGAAATCTAATTTTTCTATTTTTTCGATTTGAACTAGATGTAAGTTGATTAAGGGTCCTCTTCTTTTTTCAAAATCACCACTCTCTTTTAAAATTGGTTGAATAAATAAATTTTTGTGAAAATGTTCTAAAATATTTTGAGTTGAATGGGAGATGGCTGCAATAATGAGGGCTTCGAACGATAAATTTTTAATTGGAAACTGAGCTCTTTGTTTATAATCTCTCAAATTTAGAAATATTGGTTTTCCAATATTCGGAGAAATAATTATAGGATAAATTCCTAGTTCAAGGTCAATCATACTTAATCCGATAAAACTTAGATGAAATTAACGTAATAATTATTATTTGATTTCTATTATTAAAATAATTTAGTTAGAATAATTTTTACAATACAATTTCTTGAAATAAGTGTTCTTACAATGGAACGATTAACATTCACATTAAGGTTCAACTAACAAAAAATAAATAGAATCATCATATTTATTCTATCCACGATATTAATGGAATTGTCAAGCTTTACAAAATATAAATCCATTGAGCATTCTAAAACCGCAATTATCATAAAATTTAATAGATATTACACTAATTGGGCTGCAATCTGTTAAATTCTATTATTAAACGATGGTATCAATTTTTTATCTTTTTATAGATACTCCTATATAAACTTATTGCTTGAAAGAGAGACGAGATACCCCTAAAAGAAAATAAACTCAAAAGTTTAAATATTTGTAATTAGTATATTTTATAAAGAAGATAGTGAGTTGTAGAGAATGAATTTTTATTTGTATCAACATTTAGTTGAACATAAAAATACCAATTTTTTGAATTGTAATAAATATTAAATTATAGATTCCCAATTCTCCTTTTATTAAATGAAATTCTAAAAATCCTAAAATAAAACTATAATATGACTGACGAGATCAAAGAGGAAATAGAGGAAACAGAAGAAAAGTCTGAAAAAGACATTGAAAAAGTCGACAAAGAATACTTATCAAAAGCTAAAAATTCTAGAGATCTCATTGATAAGAAACTTAGAACCTTTGAAGATAGCATTGAAGACATCTCTGATACTATTAAAAATGGTGAGCCTGAACCGGAGAAAAAGGAGAGGAAACATGAGAAATTAAGCGAAGAAATTCGAGAAGCACAAGTAAAGTTAGAGACAACTCAAAGTAAAATTGATGATAAGGAAGAGTATTTAACTGCGATTGAGGAGACCATTAAAGCACTTGAAGAGAGATATAATCAAAAAACTGAAGATATGCAAAATTTAGAAGAACGTTTTGAAATTATTACGGAAAGTAAGAATACTCTAGATGAGGAGTATAAGGAACTATTAAGGAATAATGAGCAATTAGTAAACACCTTTGAAACTAGACAAGTTGATTTAATTGTGCTTACAGATAGTGTTAAAGAGAAGATTTCTAATCAAGAAGAATTCCGCTCTAAACTTGACAAATTAAATCAAGAAATTCAAGAGAAAGAGTCTTTACTTGAAAGACAAGGAGAGTCTGCTGAAGCTCTTGAGAAAAAAATCAAGAGTCTCACGGCTGAAAATGAGACTCTTAAAGTTTCAATTGTAAAAAATAAGTTTGAATTAGATCACACAAACAACGAAATTGAAGCTAAAGAAGAAGAGAAAAAGCTTTTATCTGAGCAAATTGACAAAAACGAAACACGCATTAAAATTATAGAAAAAAACATAGAAGATTATAAAGATGGTTTTCCTGAAATGGAAAAACAAAGAGAAACATACGAAGAACTAATTGCAAAATACAAAATTCAACTCTCTGAAAAACAAGAGCTATTAATTGATGTGGAATCAAAAATTCAACAACACAATGATGTTATAGCTTCTACTAATGAACAGATTTTAAGTAAAGAAAACCTAATAAGAGCTAATGAGACAAGATTAGAAGATCTCAAAAAAAATATTGATGCTTCTAGTATAGAGTACGCTGAAAGAGAGGAAAGAATTGATTCTCTCAACGAAAAATTAAAATACATGAATGAAGAGCATGATAAACTTGCAAAATCTAAGGAGGTTATAGAGCAAAGTACAAATGATGCTAAACAACTTCTTCAAAAGTTGAAACTAGAGCTCGATACTCAAGAGGAAGAAATTAGAGACAAAGAAAGTAGAATTCATCGCTTAGAGTTCCTTTCGTTGGTTTACAGATTGTCAAAATTTTTTGGTGGGATTCTTATTGGTGTAGGAATTCTTATAATAATTTTAGTACTTTTTGGTATTACGGGAATATTAAACTTCACTGATATTGAAATATTGCTTTTTATTATACTTATAATAGCGGGAGTTTTCTCAGTTATAAGTGGAATCTTTCATTTGGAGAAATCGTAATTGGATACCTTATTAGCAATAAAACCTTTAAATTATAAATAATCAAGTCCTAGAAGAACATTGAACGAAACCAAACCTAAGGAAATTCTACCTCAAAGAACGCTAAGTTTGTCCCAAGGGGTACTATATGGTATAGGATGTGGAATTGGTGGTTCCATTTTCGTATTGTTAGGATTGGGGATTGAAAGAGCGGGATCGGGTTTGCTTATTAGCTTGTTATTAGGTGGAATTTTAATATTCTTCACGGGGTTGAATTATGCTGAACTCTCGACGAGCTTACCTATGGCGGGTGGTGCGTATAACTTTGGAAAAGAAGGAATAGGCGGGTTCTTAGCTTTTATAATTGGTTTCTTCTTATGGATCGCAAATGTTGCTACGTGTGCATTTTCAGCTCAAATTTTTGCATCAGTGTTTAATGAAGTTTTTGCTAAAATAAACATACCAATTTCGAATACTATTCTTACCTTAATATCAATTTTACCAATACTACTCACAAGCTTATTTATTTTTAGAACCCAGAAAATAGCGATTAGAACATTATTATTATTCACAATCATTTTAATCGCGTTGTTCGCATTCTTTATTGTCTTAGGATTGATTATGGCACCAAATACTAATCCAACATTTGCATTACCTCAAATAAAATTTGAGGGTATATTACCCGCTTTTTTATTATTGTTTATATTATTTACTTCAATAACTTCAAATGTAGCATATCTCAATCCAGAATTAAAAAATCCTTCAAAAAATATTCCTAAAACTATTATATATGCTATATTGATAACAACTGTTGTATATATCTCAATTACTTTCGTCGTGTTAATTAATTTAGGAGAAAATCCTACGGGTTTAAGTGGAAACCCTGTCTTGTTAGCGGATGTATTTGAGAGTGTAATTGGACCGATTGGGTTCTTTTGCATGGTTATAGCTGCGATTATTTCAACGTTAATAGCAATAAATTCGGCATTAGGATCTGCCCTCGCTGTTTTTTCCGCTTTGGCAAGAGATCGATTCGTTCCTAAAAAAATAAGAGAAAAAAGGACAAAATCTGATATACCAGTTTTTGGATTAATAATTACTGTGTTTTTGATTCTCCTCTTCACGATTTTTGCAGGTATTGGATTTACGGCTGAAATTACTAATTTCATTTATTTCTTTGCCCTTGCATTCGTAAATTATGCTGCTGTGAAACTCAGACGTAAAAGAAAAGAACTAGATCGTCCTTTTAGAGCTCCATTTTTTCCAATATTACCGATTTTTATTTTTGCATGTTTCCTAGCTTTTGCAGTCGTATTGGGCATAATTATCTCTTTGGAAGCATTGATTTTAGGGCTAATTATCTTAATAATAGGTTTTACTTACCAGTTATTGGTGATAAGTGATAAACCGTCAATTAATTTGACATTCACAGGAATTAAATTTTTCTTTTCAATTATGATTGGCCTGTTTATATGGGTTATTAACAATTTTTCGGTAGTTTTACCAGAGTTAATGATTATTAATAGAATATTAATAGCTTTGTGTGTGTTCATAATAATTACAGTCGTTTTTGATTTATTGCCTCTAAGAGAATTAGCTTATTATTATGTCAAATTTATGGATAAAGAAAAAGTCGCAATTAATATTGGTAGTGCTCAGATTATTGACTTAGGTAAAAAGAGATCGAAAATTATTCATTACATAAATTTACTGATAGCTACTTTACAATTTAGCGCTGGTGGGGTGGTTTTAATAATTGTTTTTATGTTATTAAATCAAAGCATCGCTATCCAAGATATTAATCTCAATATTGGAACAACTGTTTCTTATATTCCTAGTTTGGCAGGATCAACGCTTATTACTATATTACTATTTATTTTTGGTTTGACCCTTATCATATGTGGCATGTTGTCATGGTACCGGAATAAAGAAATAAAATCGCTTGGAATTTAATTAGCTGAGAATTAAGATTCTTATAAAACGGTATGATATTAATTTAAGAAAATGGAAATGCCTAAGTTAAATCTACATATTCATTCTACTTACTCTGATGGAAGAAATTCTATATCTCAAATAGTTTCAGCTGCTCTTGATAAGGATTTGGATTATATATGTATCACGGATCACTTTACAAATTCATGGAAAGCCGATGTAATTCCTAATCTTAATAGTCTTGATAAAATTAAAATGTATTTAGAAGAAATTGCTAGTTTTCAAGAATATCTTCTTGAAGAAGAAAGACAAATGGCTCTTTTTAAAGGAATAGAAATTGACTTAAGTAGTACAGCGAAATTTATTACCAATAATATCTCGCCTGCTAAATTTGATTTGATATTATTTGAATATCTAGAGAACATTGAAGGCATAAACTTTATTAAAAAAATTATTAATTTTTGGAAAACTAAAGTTAAAAACTCTAAGGATTTTCCTTTGATAGGTCTCGCACATTTTGATCCTTCGTTTTTCGTTATTAATGGTATGAACATTCTAATTGATTTTTTAACACAGCACCATATCTTCTTTGAATTTAATTCAAGCTATCCACAATTTTATTCTCAGAAATATC
>JAGXNZ010000137.1 GCA_019894655.1 Promethearchaeota archaeon
ACTCCTTTAATTGGTAAATAATTAGAAGCATGATTAGACCTAAAGATACAATTTGCAGACTTATTAGGAAAATTGATTGACTCAATGAATAGCTTCAATTCTAATAGAATCTCGTAAGAATTCATCTCTTTAAATTCATTATGCATTTTTTTCTCGTATATAACAGTTCCGGGTGGAACCATAAGAGATAAAAACGCAATGTACCATAATCTATCGTCATCAGGACAGATTTTATTTACTAAATCTGCTGATTCAAGAGCATGAGTTTTAGAAATGTCCTCGTTATCTGCCCCTCCAAGACCATTAATAAAAGTTGCAGATAGTGTTATGTCTGCTTTCATAAGTTTTTTTGAGGCATTAATAAAATCCATTTTAGTGGCGTTTTTATGAACCAATTTGAGTAATTCATCAGAGCCGCTTTCAAACCCTACGTAAGCTATTTTTAGTCCAGCATCTGATAACGCTTTCAAGTCATCAGCAGATTTTTTCAAGATATCCCTCGCATGAGCGTAAACGCCTACTCTTTCTAAATTAGGAAAATTTTTCATAGCATAATTAGTAAGCTCTAATAATTTTTCTACGGGGGTTACCATTGCATTACCATCTAAGAAAAATAATTTGCTCACCGATGAGCTATATTTGTTCCTTGCTCCGATATCTAAATCTCTTTTAACTTCATCAACCGATCGGATTTTAAATTTTTTTCGAAGATTAGACATACAAAAATCGCACTTAAAAGTACAACCTTCAGTTAATTGTATTAAAAGTGAATTGTGCTCCGAAGGAGGTCGAAAAACAGGATTACAATAATAAATATTTTCTTGACTGCCCATAACTATGGTTTAATTTGAATAATATATATTTTGAGATTGAAAGGAAAATCTTTTTCTTAAGAATTTTTAAAATTATTCATCTTCGTCCTCGTCGTTATCGTCTTCGTCTTCTTCGTCTTTTTCTTTTTCTTTCTCTTTCTCATCATCATCTTTAGGTCGTTTTGGACAGGAGGTAAGGTGACGTCCTAATCTGACGAATTCCTTTTTACAATAAGGACAAACTTGTTTTTCTTTATTCCCCGTTCCTGAAGCCGCAACAGGTTTTTTCTTCTTCTTTCTCGATTTTCCAGGCATAATATCTTCTATGCTTGCGTCATCAGGAGCAAACTCACAATTTGATAAGTGGGATCTTAAGTCATCGAATAGTTCCCCACAGAAGGGACATTCAATGGGGGTAAAATCTTCAGAATCGTCAATTTCATCTTTTCCAACTTTTCTTTTTTCGAACTTTAAAGAAACCTCTTCATCCTCTTCTTCAAATTCATCAATCGATAAATCGAGTTCGTTTTCAACTGCTAATTCGGCTAATTCAAATGCCTCTAGTTCAATTTTTTTCTCCTTAATTTTTTTTTCTGCACCCTTTCGACTCTCTTCATAAACATCCGAGACTCGCAGAGTTGTCTGCACGTACAGAGCGCATACTTGGCAAACATAAGCTTTTTTGCCCAATACTAAGTCTCGTTCAACACAGGAGCAAAGGGGTTGTAAACTATTGGAAATATCTCCCATTGAAGTAAGATGTTTGCAAGCAAATTTACGCGCGAATTTTATTTTTTGTTTTTTACGTGGAATTGTCAACCAACCAGAAAAAGTATGTAATAAGAATAATATATCCTAAAATTTAATTTTTTTGATTGTTCTAATCCAAATAATGAAAAATGTTTTTGGTAGTGTGTCGAGATTAGAAGTTGTAATTAATAGCTTTCAAGTCATTAACGACTTTCGTTTTAATTTCAGAATTTTCTACATCTGGAAGTAAAACCTCGATAAAATCTCTTAATTCAACAATTTTTTCAACTAAAACTTCCGGTTTGCTCCACGGAGTAATTCTTAAAGGATGACTATAATTTAAACCGTTATTATAATTCTCTATGGCTTCACGATAGAAAAGGCACGCTTGTCCAATATTCTTAATTTTTTTTTCATAAATCAACCCAATTCTATTAAAAGCCATTCCGGCGCCAGCAAAATCTTTAACCTTAATGAATTCTACAGCTCCTTCTTCAATTTTTTTTAAACCAAATTCTAAGGCATCTAGTTCTTCTTCTTTTACGACAATGTAACCTATGATATAATTAGCGATACCCATATAAAATGTATGGTTGTTATTTTCTGATACTTTGAACAACTCTTCAGCAAATTCTCGAGCAAGGACTAAATGATTATTTGAAATACAGAATCTTGCCACTTTTCTTAGTAAATCCATAACTCTATTCACATCGTTAATGCCTTTATATTTTTCAATACCTTGACGATAATTCTCTATACCAGTGAAAGGATCTTTGTTTCTAAAGGCTTGATTCCCTTGGTATATAACCTGTTCAGCTGACTCTCTTAAAATATTATCATCCATACTTGTTTGATAAGATATATCGTTCACGCTGAAGTGCATATCTTCAGATAACGGGATTTCAACAAGATTTTCTTCGTTTAAACTGGAATTTTGATTATCCAATACCTCATCAAGATCTTTATAATTCGAGTCTAGTTTATATTGTTCCTTGAAGGTTTGCTGAAGTGGCTTTCCAGCAGAAGCTAAAGAAGATAACTCCGCGAGTACGTTTGCAAAAAAGAATTTATTTAATCCTTCCACGATATAATCCACTTTATGATAATTCGTTTCAAATTCGACCGAATTTGGATCCATGGTGGCATCTGTTAATCGATAAATCTCAAATCCAGTATCATATTTTGTGAGGATGTTTTTATTAATTTTTTCTTCTTTTTTCTTCCCAAGGAGAGTATGATCGAACACTAATCCAATTGCATCATCAAATTTGCCCTGAAACCCAAGTTGGTTAATGAGATCGATATACGAGAAAAATAGTGTTAATCCAGGGTGTGAATGAAACCATCCTACGAAAAAATAACCTTTACCTTCTCTATCAATTTCCTCGTTAATTTTTTCAATATCCCCGTAATCTGTTTCACTGAATTCGACATCGGTATCATGACCATAGGTCATTGGGATTGCTCTTTCTACGTACAAAAAGTCGTCGTCTCGATATCCAATTAAAAGCCCGTAAATTTCTTTCCAATCTTCCGAAGGAATCGCTTGGTTAGCGTATCTGCTAGCATACAATATAATTGTTTTATAAGCTTCCGCTTTGAGAATTACAGGTTTGCCTACATCCTTTTTCGTTTCTTCTTCAAGAGCCTTATGATTTCGGATATCTGCATTATCTATATTTTCCGACCCCTCTTCTCCATCTTCCCTTCTTTCAGGTTTTTCGAACATTGTTATTATAGTTGTTAAAACAATAATGAATTATAGGTTCTTTAAAATATTATAAAAGCTCTCTTAAATAAAATTATCTCAATTAATTGATTTAGT
The DNA here is from genome assembly GCA_019894655.1 of Promethearchaeota archaeon. Next base: position 3,388 of record JAGXNZ010000137.1, read on the forward strand.
TTTAAGTAATTAATAATTTTTGAGGGAATCATATTTAATAACGTTTAAACATCTTTACGAATTAAAATTCTTATAGTTTTTAATATATATAATGAATAAGGATTATGAA
>JAGXNZ010000013.1 GCA_019894655.1 Promethearchaeota archaeon
CGCTACAATTGAAATTAAAATTAATTACTTTAAAGCTGTTAGGGCGGGCGTACTTACTTGCAATACGAAAGTAATATATCAAGGCAAAAAAATCGTTACCATGGATTCTGAAATATTAAACGAGGGTCAAATTGTAGCAAAAGCTTTAGGAACATATTCGATATTTGAACCCAAAGTTAAATCATGAATCCTACTTTTGGTTTATGGATTTTTTAAATATATTGTCTGATAATTTTGCATAGAATTATTTCATTATTCTCTTTCGAGAATTACGCCCAAATTACGAGGGTAAACGAATAAATAATTAGCTAAGCCGTGTTCTTCAACTTTACTTCTGGTTTCCTCAGGTAAGTTTTCTACGGTCGTCCCGCTCACGAGCATTTTTGTCTCCTCCTCGCTAAAGGTTGGTCCAGATTTGGTCCATTTAATAACTTTCTTGTTTGCAGGACACACTTTTTGGCAATGAAGGCAACCAACTAAACAATTGTGCCACGAGGGATCAATCCAGTCTGGAAAAGGTACATCAGCGGGATGTTCGTTGTGAAAAGTCAAACATCGCTCAACGCGTAAGAGGAACCGATCGGTAGGGATGGCTCCGGTTGGGCATTTCTGAACGCAAGCAGAGCACTCTTTACAAAGATCCATCATTTGCAATTCTTGCCAGTTGTCCTGTTCGTAAGGGAAATCGGAGTAAAATGTAAATAATCGATGAAAACTACCCATTCCTTGTACGTATGTAATGTTATTCCTACCGTATTCAGCTAACCCGACACGTACAGCTAAAGTTTTTTGGGGTAGACGAGCAAATTCAACGCTATAGCCACTAGGTTTTAACAAATGGGTTAAAAATGCCTCGGCTTCGTTGATTAACGCTCGACCATGTAAATATGTTGGTGGTATTATTAAAGGCACTTCTTTATTTTTCCAGTTAAAAATGATTTCGTATTGGGGTTGTGGCATCGTTATCATAAAAAGAGATTTTACCTCTCCGAAATCCGTTTTAGGTTCAAATTCAAAATAGCTCTTGTATTCTTCGTAGAACTCAGGATCCAAAAGCTTCTCATCGTTAAATTTTTTAACAGCCTTCTGTAACTCTGGAATAATTTTTGCCGTAATAATCGTTCCCTTATACCCTTTAGATTCTAAAATTTTGTAAAAATTCTCGATAATCATATTTTAACTCCTTATCGTTTAAGCGCTATGTAATATTAGGTAAATAGTGGTTGTCACTTAATAGTCTTTTTTCATTTTTTGCAGATTTTAGAAATTAAAATACCTTTAAAACAATAACTAGCAAATTTTATAGGTTTATTTTGAGATAAATGATCATTTTACCTGCAAATTTAACAAAAATTTAACTTTTTTGGTGGTAAAAGAGATAATTTTATTAATAAATACGGTAGAATGTTTAAATAATAGAATTATTTACGAAATCATAATAATAAAAAGGATGTTAAATTAAATGGCTCTTCCAAATATTGATATATTGAATGGAATTACCGGTCTAGAAATTATTCTAAGTGGTTACATATTAGGATTTATCCTCATTTTCAAACATGCAAGAAAAGCGCCAAACAAAAAAGTTAAAAAAAACATAATACTAAGCGGAATTGGCATGATCGGACTTTTTCAAGCGTGGTTTGCGGTTTCAGCAAGTTTTGTGTTAATTCTATTAGGATTACCCCCATTAGGGTATCCTAGTGGTGACCCAAATGTTGGAGTTCTTGCATATGCCTGGGGACCAGCTATAGGAATACCTATTTGGGCGTATCTCACAGCGGATTTATTTAAAAAGGGTCGATACAAAATCCCTATTACGGGTATATTTGTAATACTGAGTGTTATTTTTGCTGTTTTGATCTACACTTTTCCTTCAATCTCTACTTCCTGGAATCCATCTGAAGGTGGTGGATTACCTGAAACAGGAATTAGAGGTCTAGCATTGTATACACTGGGAGTGATGTTGGTTATAATGATGGTATTTCTAGGGCCTACTATTATTATTTCGGGGTTAAAACTGGAGGATAAAAGCGCTAAATGGAGGAGATTCATGTTTGGTATAGGGATAACAATGGGATCTCTTTTTGGAATTATCGATGCGGGTGTTTCAGGTCTTCCCTTGATCGGTTTAGCTATTGTTAAAGCCGGTATTTTTACGTCAATATTTCTAATATATGAAGGAATAGACAAGGGAAGATAATTTAAACAATATTTCAAAATATATTACATAATTAATGGATATAAAAAACGAGAAAGGGAAGAATAATATGCAGATTGAAGAAAAATTAGTTAAAAGTAAATCGTTACAAGGTCGTATAATTACAGTTATGGTGGTTTGTATTCTAATTCCGTTCGTGATTTTGATGATAGCTTTAGAATTCCTACTTAATTCCAATATCAGCGAGTTTGTAAGTTTGGGTTATAGTACACTTAACTCACTACGAATTCCTTTAGTATTTATGTTCCTAATTGTCCCTGTGTTTATAATATTTGTAGTGCTTGTTGCTATTACGCGGATGTCTAATAGAATTACTGATCCAATTATTAGTTTAACTCAATCCATCGAAAATATTGCTGAGGGTGATTTATCCCAAGAAATTATGATTGATGGAAGAATTAGGGGAAATGAAATTGGGATGCTCGCCCAGTCCTTCCAAAATTTATTGGTTACAATGCGTTTAGGGAATGTTAGTTATTATCATGGAGACATGACATTAGCTTTTGCAAATTACAATGCAGCTTTGGAGTTATTCAAATCGACAAAGAACCCCCACGGACAAGGAATGTGTTTGAATAATCTTGGAAACATATATCGGAATTGGGGAGATTTTAATAAAGCTAAAGAAGCTTATGATAAAGCAATTGAAATAGGTGAACAAGAAGAAGATATGGGAGGGTTAGGCCCACGATACAATAATAGAGGACTTCTATACCTTTCAGAAGAGAAATGGACAGAAGCTATGAGCGATTTTACCAAAGCTATCGAGATAGATAAAGAAATGGAGGACGATGAAGGAATTGCTACAAGAAAACGTAATATTGGAGTACTTTACATGGTGAGAAATGAATTTGATCTCGCACAAGCGAACCTTGATGAAGCGATTCAGATTGATAGTAAATGGGAATATAATCTTGGATTGGCGGAAGACGAATTTCAATTAGGTAGACTTTCTCTATTGAAAAATGATCAAGAATTAGCAATTGAACATTTTAAAGATTCTTTGAAATTTGCTCAGAGCCTTGGAAACTATCCCCTGATGAAAAATAATCTCGAATCATTAGTAAAATTGTATGAAAATCAAGGAAATACAACGCTCCATCACAAAGCAGAAAGTGAACTTACGAAAGTGAACGATGTGCTAGTTCGAAAGAAAGACGTTATATTTGTTATTGATCAATCAGGGAGCATGCACGAATGGGGCAAGATGGTAGCAGCTAAAACTGGAGCATTAGGAGTTTTTAACGAAACCATTAACATAGGCGATAGAATTGCGATAATAGGATTTCATTCTAGTACGATGACGCATCTTAGCTTAACTGAGAAAAAGGGGGGTGTATCAGATATCGTAGGAATTTTTAATAAACTAGAAGCACTGCCTTATAATACTAAATTATACGATTCAATAGCACATGGATTAAATTTACTAACAAATGCACCACCTATGAGGGATCAGGAAACTCAAGAACGTCAAAAATGGATCGTTACTTTAACCGATGGTGAAGACAACGAAAGTAAGAAGTTTAATCCTCGGAAAATTGCACATCTAATTGCAACATTTAGTCCTCCTCTCAATTTTGTTTTAATTGGGATTGGACCTGAACTCAAAAAATATCATAAAAAAATGGCGGAAATGGTAGCAGCAACGCCACGTGGTAAATATATAACTATTTATTCTGCTAAAAACGTGAAAAAGCGCATTGAAAACGCATTTCAAACAGTTAAAGAGATTATGGTTGCTTCAGAAATAGAAGGTTTTACACCGGAGGAGGGATAAAGATGTCTCAACAGTTAAAGCGAAAATTTGGGTTAAGGCAGGAAATTCTTGTGAGCTTTATAGTTTTATCACTAATATCCTTAGGTAGTCTTGCAATAATGGCCGCAATTTTTAACGGTGTTATTGGTAGTAGTATCATTGGCGCTTCCGCTGAAGATCAAGCAAGAATTGCAGCAAATCTTGAAGTTCAGTTAGCTATAATCTTAGTCTCGCTATGGGAAATTATAGTGGTTAGCCTATTTGCTGGCTTGAAGCTTGCTGATTCAGTAATTAAACCAATTCATAGATTGACAAATATCGCTGTAAAATTGTGTACGCTCGATCTTAAAACCGTGTCTTTCGAAGAAATTGATACAGATTTTGACCAAGAAATAGAAGGACAAAATACTGAGATAGGGAGTTTAACAAACGCTTTTAAAAAATTGGTTAAAAGAGTTAAAGAAGATATGGAATAAGTTCCATGTAACTTGTGAAAAAAATGAATCCTTCAATAGTTGCTAGATAATTGTATTCAGTAGCGCAGGATTATAATAACCTATCTCTCTTATATTTTTTTAAATGATTAAAACTACTAGCATTATGTAAAATTAAAATAGATTTTGTGAAAATGAGAATTTAGATGACAGTGCAATTAATTAAGGTTCGACCTCTTTGGACTCGACAATTTAAAAGATCGGTATATGCATGTATAATTGCGAATTTAATTGGTGATCCAGACCCTGAAGTAATCGGATGTTCATTTAATGCAGAGATGAAAGCATTTAACCTTAAAGGGGATGAAGTATTTCTTACTGAATTCGCTTCTAACATAACTTGTTTCAAAATTGCTTCCGTGAGTAATGAATTTGCTATTGAATTAATATCTGGAGCTTTAGATGGATATGTGTACGTTATGGACATAAAAGGAAATTCTATTTGGTCAAAAGAAGTAGGATCATCTGTTATTTGTATGGAATCAGGGGATATTATAAACGATCCAAAAGAAGAAATTATAGTGGGTTTAGAGAACCAACATCTAATTGGATTGGATAACGATGGAAAAGAATTCCTCAAGTACATAGCAAAAGAACCAATTCTGGATTGTACAATCGGTTACTTATCTGATAATTTTTTAGGGAAAATTTTCGTGCTACTGAAATCGGGAAAGATAATTAATGTCGATAATAATGGTAATTCAGTATTTGTTTCACAACTCCAAAATGGCCCGACAAGCATCTCTTTTTGTGAATTTTACGGACAACCTACTTTGATCATAGGTAATAGGGCTGGATCAATAAAAATCATTAATTCTGACTTGGAGATCATCGGTAAATACAGTTTAGAGGACAAAATTACAACTATGGACAACGCCATTATGCTTTCGAAATATAACGAAGACGTTTTCTTGGTTGTGGCATCAAAAAACACAATTACTCTTTTAAGTTTAAGGAAAGGAAAAGTATTAGAATCCAACAAGGAATTGGTTAAAATTGACGCTCAGTTACAACTACCTCCTGTCCTCGAACCAGAACCTGTATCTGAACAACCAAAAGATATACAAGCTGAACCAGATAAACCCTCCAAAAGTGCCCCAACTACATCAGATGTTATACCCCAAACCGTCCAGGTGCTTCGAGGAGGTCAAATTGAAGGAGGAGATTACATTTTTAAAGTCAAGGTAATTAACAATAAAATCTATAACATCACTGATGTTGATATTCATATACTTTCCTACCCTGAAGAGAGTTTGGTTTTATCGCGTGTCGATGGACACCAAAAAACTTCAACAGATCGAGCAAAATTTCATAAGATTTCTAAGGGGGGAGGTTTCGTTAGCCCCTCTTTTGTTTTTAAACCAAAAAAGGACTGTTTAAAAGGAAAAATTCACGCGGTCATAAATTTCATTGACGAAGAAGATCGAATCAAGACAATAAACGTAGAGCCTCACGACATCCGAATTATTTGTGGGTTATTGAGACCAAAAAAGGTGACCAATGAAGAGTTTGAACAGCTCACAAGCGATCTCCTTACTTTTAAAAAAGTTGGTGAAGACCTCACAATCTACTACAAACCCGAACAACTTTACCAGAAATTATTTGTTTTATTAAAAAATAAAAACTTTGCTATTATTGATTCCGAACAACAAGATTCAAGTGGGAAATTCTTCGGAGTTATAAAAGGTTTTGCAGAAGGATCTTTTAAGAAAAACGCTGTTGGATTGAAATTATCTATAACAGGCACCATCGGTGAACAGTTTTCTACATTAAAAGTAGAAGTTTTTGCAGAAGATAAAGATATGACCCCATCTATTATTTCTGAGTTTGAAAATGCCGTAAATCCTCAAAGTTGCCCAGAGTGTGAAGAAAATATACCAATTGATCTCGTTAAACAAATGATGACAGGTTCTATCGCATATTGTGAAGCTTGTGGCTCACAACTACACGAACTAAGTGAAGAATAGAAGTAAAATAATTTTAAATTATTGAAACCTTTGGTTTTTTCTTTTAAAGTTTCGTCATCTCTAAGCTGATTTCCCACAATCGTTTAGCATACTCTTGGTTATAAGATTCTTTAGAAGAAGGTTTTTCCTTCTTTTTAGCGAAATATTTTCCCGTAATTCCCTCTACTTCAGCTGAAGAAGCTAAGAATATTGAAGTTTCAGCACCAACTTCTGGGCTTTTAAGGAATTTATTTGCGAAACCGGTTCTGGTCGAAGATCTATCTCGACCTAATTTAGTATTAATAAGCCCAGGGTGGATGACATTTACGGTAACATGAGAACCCTCCAATTTTCTGCTGAGCTCATAGGATACGAGAGTCAATGCTAATTTTGAAGATCCGTACAATCTGAAAAAACGTCCTTTCTTGTTTTTGTTTTGTAGATCCTCAAAATCTATCTTCCCCATTCTATGTGCTGCTGAACCTACATTGATGATGCGACTTGGTGCTGATTTTTTCAAAATATCAAGTAA
>JAGXNZ010000138.1 GCA_019894655.1 Promethearchaeota archaeon
ACTTTAATTACTCCATTGATGCCTCTTTATTACAGGAAAATGAGCAGGGCGCAGAAGTAAATATTGTGGTTAGAGATGTTGACGGAAGAGCTGTTCCTAATGCAATAGTCTTTTTGCATAACGAAACCAGCATACTTTTTAATAAAACAACGAATCAAGTCGGAGTTGCTTCCTTTTCCATTATTCCTTATGATTTTTATAATATCACCGTTAATTTTTCATTATCATTAGGTGCCGAAGCGATTGTATATGATAGCAGTATCACCAGTGAAACAATTGAATTTAGGGGATTATACGAGACTAAAAATTTATATGTCAACCTTACAACTATAGATTTTGAAATAGATGATTATGATGAGGATCCCATGAATTTAGGGCATGTAAATATAAGTTTAACTCCAAGTGGACAAGTTATAGAAACATTAACCCTTGATTCAGATGGGAAAGCAACTTTTCAATGGTTGAATGGAACTACCTATTATTACAAAGTGTTTTACGATAATATCGAGTATTTCAAACAATATACATTATTAAACTCTAGTTCTATAGAACGGAAAGATTTATTCAATGAGACAACAATACTAGCAAATCAAACAGCTGTAGCTTATTTAGATACTTTTAATATTAATGAGATATTGTATGCTAATGACTCGAGCCCAGGCTCCATAGGAAAAACTAGAATTATCAAAGCAAATATTAAACTTAGAAATATGACAGACTACATGACTAGTTTAGGCGTTTATTATGTTGATTCTCAAGACGGTTATGGTGACGATAATCTAATCTATAGTAAAGTGTATTCAGGCAATATCGAAGAGGATGATATACAACTATTTGTGTCTGATAAGTATTCGGCTTATGGGCTAAGAATAGTTGTTCTAGGAGATGATCCTTCCCACATAAGTAATGGCACTATTACAGTAAATATGACTCAAACAACACATCAATATATTAAAACAAATATGAGTAAAATATCAATTAAAGTAATTGATCAAAGTGTTGGCCACCCCCCTATCTCTGGAGTGCTTGTGCATATTTACAATGGATCAACCACAGATACTAATACTGTTGTAAATTTGACTACTTCTTCATACGGTTATGCTTATGACCATACAAATAACATGTCTTTTTGGTACCTTCAAGATGAATATAACTTTACATTTGAATTTTTCAGCGATATAAAACCATTTGATGTTAATTTCACGGATCCTTTGCAATGGTATGCTACAAATGTAGAAGTATACAACTATACCCTCTATCAAGCATCAACAATGATTATTGAGCTAAAAATTGATACAAGTAATTATATGACAACTTTTGTTTCCTATGAAGGGGATTTAGAAGCTATATGGGGAGAAAACATTTCTTACCAGGTCAATTTCACTTATACTACTAATGGTATTGATTGGATTCAATTAACTGATCCAGATGAAATTTTATGTGAGGTTTATTTATGGGGCGCATACCCACAATTGCTTTATTCAGAGGATATGGTTAATCTAGGTAACGGCAATTTCACAAAAACAATAAATTCAAACATTTTCTCAGCTGGAGCTGATAGTGCTTCATATGTAGTAAAGATCTCAGGTCATAAGAGAGGGTACGGCGATCCATTTCCAGTATATTTTCCTATAACTATAAACGCACTTCCTACTGCTTTAACTTTCCATGACTACTCGAATCCAACTCAAATTATATCTCAAATTTCAGAGTATTATAATGAAGCTTTTAATATAACAGTAAAGTTTCGAAATACCGATAATAATAACTCCTTGTATGGAGCTGACATTACGTATTTATGGGATTATGGGTTTGGAACTGTATTACAAGATCCAAGAACGGGTTATGAGCAATACTATACAATTGAAATTAATTCTTCTTTGGCAAGCAAAACGGGATTATATAAATTTTATTTTTCTGCCGAATTAGAGAATCACACCAAAATTGATAGTTTTCTCATAAACGTTTTTATATTGGAAAGATCAACTATTCTTAATACGAACGCGAACGTATTGTATGTTAGCCAAAAAATATATGTAAAAGAAGCGTATAACTTTACTTTTGAATATAGAGACTATTTGACTTCGAATCTTTTAGAAAGTGCTGACGAAATGAGCTTTATTTTACAAAAACTTGACGCTAATGGAGCCCCAATAGTGGGAGAATCAAGTTCAGGAACTTTATTTGAGACTATTAACCATAGATATGTTCTGGATCTTAACACTGAAACGCTTGCTTATGGAGAATATTCAATTGTTGTTACGCTCAACAAAGATAATTACGAATTCAGAGTATCAATAGTTTCTTTGACTATAAACAAACGAGTATTTGCAGATGTATTATCAATATCTACTTTAACAGAGATTAATTCAGGTCAAGCTTTACAATTTCAGGTTGCTCTTACTGACCCTAATAACAACTCTGTGCCGATTATCGGTGCTACTCTTTACTTTACCATACGAGATACTAGACATGACCTTACAGATAATGGAGATGGTACTTATTCACTATATATTGCTTCTATAGCAGATCCGTTCTTTTTACCTGAGACTTATCGAGGTAGTTTGACGATCGAGAAGGCTAATTTTACGACCATTGAAACTACAATTACGGTAAATGTAAAAATGACTGAGATTTTCCCTGGATTTCCAATGTTTTGGTTTTTAATGATTGTAGGTGCAATTGTTGCTGTTGTTGGAAGCCTGGTTGCATATAGGACGATTCAACAAGCGAGAATTCCTACATTCGTAAAGAAAGTTAGAGAAATGAGCAAGAACATAAAAGGAAGAAAATCAATCTCAGAATCGCTACTATATCCTTCGAAAAATGAGTTCATTGTAAAGAAACTTGGAGATAGATGGGAAATGCTTGATTTATCGTTAGAAGAAATCTTGGGAATTGATACTAAAAAGAAAAAGAAATTACCAGAAACAACTGAATTTAAAGGAGGTAATGTGTAAAATGCCAGTCGGATTAGTAGTAATGAAATGGGACGAAAGAGTCGGTACTGAAATCTTAGCAAAGTACCCCGAAGAAATTGTAATTACAGATAAGACTCTCATGCAAGTGTATAGTACACACGAATACAGCGGAGAATCAGGAATGATTAGTCTCATGGTAGGATCTTTAAATATTGCTTCTTATTTCACTGGACCAGATAAAGGATATTACATATTGTTATTACTGAATATCGATGACGATCCAGACGCTTACGAAGGTGGTTTAATCGATGCATCAAGAACAATTTTGCAAAACCTTGATGATGATTCATATAAGCAATTAGTTCCTACACTTTTTAGAAGAGTTTCAGTTTACCCTTCTTTAAACGCTGAACAGCAGTTAGCACTAACATATCAAGACGATGTGAAGCGATTAATTATAAATCGCCTAAGAGAAGAGGGTGTTGTTTCGAAATCTGAGTTGATAATTTGGCTTAAAGATAGATACAGGCAAGGATTTGTTGACTTAGAAGGAGTTGTCATAGAACTCATAAAAAGAGATATCGTTAAGGAAGCATCTGTAAAAGGTATGCCTTCAGAATTGATATTTTTAATAAATGATTTATTAATGATACGTATTCCTGC
>JAGXNZ010000139.1 GCA_019894655.1 Promethearchaeota archaeon
GGTTTAATAATTGACTAACGCCCGCTTTTCCTCCAACCCAATTACCAGTTGCTAAAGCGTGCCTAATTCTTTCAGTAATTACATCTGCTCTCACAGCAGTTTTAATATTAGGGGCTCGTCCTCGTACCGCAGTGCGTTCTAATTGATACTTTATATCTTTTACTAAGTTTAGAAACGCAACTCTAAAAAGAGAAGTGAACAATTCTCCAGCTAATTTCAACCTTTTGTTAGCGTAGTGATCTTTATCATCTGGTTCTCGAAGCCCTAAGTTAAGTTCCATAACTTTTTGAGCCATCTGTCCTAAGTAATAAGCTTTTTTGATACGGTCCTCTTCAGCATTTCCAATGTGAGGCAAAAGATATCGATCTAAAACTTGAAGCGCTCTCCGAATACGGTAATCTTTTGTTTGGCCAATGGCGACTCTTTTTCCAATGTAGTCTAATGAGTTTTGTTGGGATTTCTCGGAATCTTTTAAAACCTGGATTTCGGACGCAACATCTATAACCGGAATTAATTCTTTTTGGATATCTTCATTTTCCGAGATAGCGTCAAAAATTTCTCTATCCGATTGTAATCCTAAAGCACGCATCAATATCGCGAGAGGAATCTTCCCAGGAACCGAAGGAAATGAAACTCTTAAATTTCCATCTTTCTTTCTCTCAATAGTTACTGGTGCACGAAATCCACTTCTCGTTGAAAAAACCTTTGCTTGGTGGGTAGCACTCGAGCTTCGACTTGCCTCTTCGGCCAAAATTCTATTAGGGGCTAAATCTTCTTGAGTTACTAGTACGCGCTCTGTTCCATTAATGATAAAATATCCTCCTGGATCAAGCGGATCTTCTCCTCGATTAATTAACTCTTGTTCAGTCAGATTTTCTAACGGGCATCTACAACTTTTTAGCATTATAGGAATCTTACCAATATATATGTCTAGTGTTTCTTCTGCCTCTTCCCTTTGAGTTCGCTCGTCTATCGTTATAGGCGTCATTTCTAGCGTAATATCTGCTGCATAACTTAACTCTCGTATTCTTGCCTCAATGGGCGTGATTTCCATAGTAGCCCCATCTGCTTCTCTAACTTTTGGTATTCCTACTTTAATCTTCCCGAAATTGATTTTAAATCCCGGGATATCTGGTATTACTTCGCCAGATTCAAAGACGATACCTCGCATTTCTTCTTCAATAAAACTATTATATGAATCAAGGTGCTGGCGAACTAACCCTTTTTCGTCAAATAAACTTTTTAGGACGACCCACTTGTCGTCATTGGATAATTTTTCAGAACTCAATTTTGATTGACCTCTTAAAATATTAGTTTTAATTAAAAAGGTTTTCTACACTTTTTCTTTCATAACATAACGGTAATAATCTATATGTTTTACTGTTGTATGAGAGTCTCTAACAATCTTTACGATATCCCCTTCTTTTGCGCCAATAGCTATTGAAACCGGGTCTTTTTCAGACATTTGGGGCAAATTAGAAATATTAATGTTGTATTTTTCTAATAAATTCTGCGATTCTTCTTTCGTTAAAAGGTAATGTTTCGGGACTAGTTCATGAAGCAGAACATCTATTTTTCTTTTCTTTGTCAAAAAAATCCTCTTTCCTCGCTAATTGTTTAAAATAATATTCTATTTCTAAATAATTTTTCTATTTTTACTATTATTCTCTTAAATTTTTACAAGCACTAACCGTGGTATCGATATTTTAGAGGAGGAAAACTTCAATATTTCGCTTAAATTGACACTAAACTGAAAATCCAATATCCTGATCTCTTAAAAGTTACGCTAATCTTTTCGTATAAACTTGAAAGATTTTGGATTAAATAATTGTAAATAGAATTTGCTCCCATTTTTTTTTTAATTACAAATTGAAATTGCCCATTTCTTTTCAGAAACAATGGTATCTCTTTACATAATGCAAGAAATTCTTTTCTGCCATTTCTTAGTGGAGGATTCATATAGATCGCATCGAATTTTATATTTTTATTTTGTAAAGGTTTAAAATAATTACCGTGAAAAACTGTTACTTTACCTGATCTTTCCGATAAATTATACTTTATGTTCTCCCTCGTGCACCAGAGTGCTCTTCTATTTGTATCAATTAAATATACGGAGCTTTGCGGATTCAAGTACGCTAGAACTATACCTATAGCCCCATAACCACACCCTAAATCAAGTAAATAACCCTCTTTTTTAGGAAGAATCATGTGTTCAATAAACACTTTTGTACCCAAATCTAACTTTTTATAGGAAAAAACCCCTGTAACCGTTTTAAACAAGTACAAATGGCGACGTAGGCTTACTGGAACGGTAAAGACTTTAACTCCAACGTCAGGAAATTGTGAGGAATAGTGTTGGTTTTTTTTTTCCATGTGCGTCGATCTTTTCCTATTTCGTTTTTATTTCTGACCACCTTGGATAGGTGCCTCGTTCCATAAAAATTTTATTGGTTTTAGCAATAATTCCTGATTTCGCTTTGTAGATTTTCATGGCTGCCATTGTGGCAGTACCAAAACCTATTAATTCTTTTTTAAGGGTCATATACACAATTTGCATGTTAGATTGAATTCTTGCGTCAATATAACACACTCCAGCAGAAGCTAAATCTGCTCCATGGCATAAGGCGTCAACAGCAGTATCTCTCACATAAATTTTAGGGAGGTGTAATACCATCTTCTCCATAGGAAACACAATTTTTCTTAAATAAGAATCGTCACTTTCATTTCTGTAAATGGTGTAAGCGTCTTTTAGATTTTGTAGAGTTACTAAACTCTCATCTTCTCTGAAATGACCCACCCTCGTTCGTCTTAACTCCAGCATATGAGCTCCCGAGCATAAAGCTTCACCGATATCAAAGCAAAGTTTTCGAATATACGTACCCGCTTCACATCCAACTCTAAACAAAACATGAATATTATTTACTTCTAGGACTTTTGCGTAGTAAATCTCTCTTACTCTTAATCTTCTCACAACTGAGGATTTAATTGGAGGAGTCTGATAAATTTGGCCAGTAAAAACTTCAAACACTTTTTCAATTTTTTTTAAATTTTCGGGTGCATGTAATAGCATAACTCCTACGTATTCTTTCCCCGCATACAATAATGCCGAAAGAACTCTGGTAGCTTTACCAAGTGCACATGGTAATACGCCAGTAACTTTTGGATCTAACGTCCCCCCATGTCCTGCGTTATCCGTTTCTATAATTTTCCGCGCCCACGATACTACTTCATGACTTGTGGGACCGCTTGGTTTATCTAAATTTATAACTCCATAATTTAATAGGTCTTCTATCTTTCTTTTGTAAGGTTCACATCCATAATCTTCACTAGTAACATCTTGAGATTTTACGAGCAATTGTTCTGACTCATCAGAAGGCAATTTAAATTCTGAATCTTGCATACGGATTAAATGGGAAGGGATGATATTACGAATAATAATTCTTGGTGAAATTAATGTTTATCGATTGTTAGCTTCAAACTAAAAGATGAAAAACGATCACTTATTTTTAAGTTAAACTTTATTGTAATACGGAATTATAGAGAATTGCGGGCCATGTGGGAATTTCGGGTTTGTACTACACGAACAAACATATCGAACCCACGACCTTCAGGTTAAAAGCCTGCCGCGCTACCTGCCTGCGCTAATGGCCCAATTCTTAAGCTTAGTGTCGTTGTAATATAAAAACTTGTTAGAATGTTATTTAAATAAAAATACAATATATCAAATCTATAATAATTTATAACTTTTTCTGTAATCATCTATGTAGTACCTTCTGTGAATAATTTCCCTAAGGTAAACTACTTGAAATGTTCATAGCCTTGATTTTTTAATTCAAACCTTTTACTCTTTTTTAAAAAATAGATTTTCTCGCCAGAAATTGCTTTTCCCACTTTAAATAGCCTCCCTCCTTTAGATTTAACTAACTGTTGAGCTTTATCATAGTCGCGCGGATCAATTGCAAATAGATGAATGAATTCCTCTCCTCCTTCAAATATCAATTTTTCTAGCGATATAGAAAATTCCAATGAGTATTCCTTAGCTTTTTCGTGAATTAAATTGTCATCAAAATCAATTTCAAAACCCAAATTAGGATTAGATAAAGCTAAGTCTTTTAAAGTTTTTGATAAACCATCAGAAGAGTCTATACTAGCCGTAGCTAACCTATTATCTGCTAGAATATAAGCTTCATTTCCCAAATCGTTTGGTTCCAGAACGCTATTTATTGCCCCACGATATTTAGAGAAATCTTTAACGTTCATGTCTCTGTGTAAGAGGATATCAAAACCTACACCCGTTAGGCCGAACTTGTTGTTGATTGCTAGTATATCCCCTAATTTTATACCTTTCCGATAGATTATCTCCTTTGGATTCTTAAAACCAAACACAGTTGGGTTTATGATAATCTCTTTAGAAGCGTTGAGATCGCCCCCAAGATAATTAAGATTCCATTTATTCGAGTGGTCGACAATACCCTCTATTAATCGTGTAAAATTTACTACAGGTAAATCATTAGGAAGCCCTAAAGAAATGATAATGCCTTTTGGTTTTACTCCTTTTACAACGAGATCGCTAAGATTCATGAGAACGGACTTAAGTCCCATCTGATAGAAATTCATTTGTTTTGGAGCATCAGTTGTAGCGATAAACATGTCTGAGTTAAGAACAAGACATTCTTCTTCTTTTTGGTATTTATTCATAAAAAAAAAAGAATCGTCTCTTCGTAACCTTTTTCCTGTTTTGTTATAAATTACCTTATCTATTAATTCTATTAGTCCAACTTCACCATAAAAACTAATATTTTCTTTCTGTTTCATTAGTAAAATTTTATAATTTTCTAAAATTTATAATTTCTATATTAATTCGTTTGCCTTTGTGGCTTAGTCGTAGAGCGACTGATTCGTATAATCTTCGATTCGAATCATCAGTAGGCCGGGGGTTCAAATCCCCCCAAAGGCTCTTGTTAAAAGTCTTGAGTTTCAATAAATTTTCTAATTATTTGCAAAGCAAGCATTTTGAAGGCATCATTTATATTTTCTCCTGTTTTAGCGGAGGTTTCGATATAAGTCAATGTTAATTTTTGCGCTAATGCCTCTCCTTCCTCGCGAGACACTACTCTTTCGGATTCTAAGTCTATTTTATTTCCCACTAAAATGAGGGCAATATCAGGGGAAGCTTTTTTAATCTCAAAATACCAATTTTTATCAATATTTTCGAAACTAGATCGATTAGTAACATCGTAGACTAGAATACCCGCTTCAGCGTTGGATAGATACGATTGTCTAACGCGTTTAAACTGAGCTTGACCCGCTAAATCCCATATTACGAACCTTACAACGCTTTCAAATTCTTTAAACGTACATTCCTTCTTCATAATAGAAGTCCCAATAGTGGATTTGTAATCACTAGCAAAATTATTTTCAACATACCTGTGCACCATACTCGTTTTACCTACTGCTCCGTCACCTCCTAGAATTAACTTAAAAGCATATTCTCCAGATTTGATTTTAACTCTTTGAAGTTTATCCATTCTTCGCTGAATATTGTTAGCACTACTCTCTGCAACTAATTTAGGTATAACGGGGCTTACAGTTCTACCGTCAAAAATTCTCGCGATCTTTTCGGCAGCTAAATAAGCGTAAGGGAAAACAGAATCAACACCAGCTATAGCTTCCAGAACAGTAACTAAAACTGCTTCTGGACCAGATTCGCAAAATATGAATCTATAATCTTCTGTATCGAAGGTTCCCGTTCCAAAGGATCCTGAACTAAACTCTTCAGTAATTCTTGTTAAAACCGGTTCTACTAAAGCACTGACTCCACTGATAATATCTTCGTCAAGCGATTTTTCTGAAGATCCTACTAACGAATCCATGATCAATCCGTCTCTATTTACTACAAGAGCAGCAACTAAACTTTCACCAAGGCTCTGCTTGTACCACCCTAATAACGCACCCAATTTTTTTGTATCGACCGGCAATTTTTTAAAACATCTTTTTTTAAAGAATTAAATAGCACTTTGATATTAATATGTAAATGTTCTTGCATAAAAATTTTCTTACTATAAAAAAGTAGGAATTAACTGGTTAGACGATTGCACCAACAAAAAAACGCTGGGAAACTCATTTACCTTTAAAAACCGGTTTTCTCTTATCCAAGAACGCATCAATACCTTCTTGAAAATCTTCAGTCCCAGCACAAATTTTTATCTTTTCAGATTCACTTTTTAAATGTGATAAAAGATCACTTTTATTGGAAATATTTAACAAATCTTTTATATTTTTATAAGCGATAGTAGGTCCTTGGCTTATTTGTAATGCAATTTTCTTAACTTCGGTTAAAAAATCTTTTTCATCGGAAATAGTCATCGATACTAACCCTAAATTCTTTGCTTCCTTTGCTGTAATTGTTCGATTTAAGAGAATCATTTCTGTTGCAAGAGATAAACCTACCAATTTTGGTAAATAATAAGATGTTGAAGAATCAGGCGATAATCCAATCCCCGCAAAAGCAGCTCCAAAATTTGCGCTGTAGCGGCAAATTCTAATATCGCAGCTACAAGCGTAACCGAGAGACGCTCCAAAACATGAACCATTAATCGCCGCTAAAGAAGGAACGCACAAATCTTTTAATAATATTATCCCTTCGTGTAATTTATCTGCTAATTTACCCATGAACTCTTGAGGTGCCTTTGCTTTTTTAAATTCCTTTATATCACCCCCCACCGAAAAATATTTCCCTACTCCCGTGATAATAAGGCATTTTAACGATTTTAACGATTTTAAATCATTTATGGCTAAGCAAAAATCACTTACAAGGTTGAAATTAAAAGCATTTCTTGATTTTGGTCTGTTAAAATAAAGGGTTACGATCCCATTGGATTCATTTAACTCAAGTATAATATTTTCGTACTTAAACATATAAATCAGTTCTAAAAAAATGCCTAAATGATAAAAGAATCTAAACAAATAAAATTTTTAACATTTCATTAATTTAATTCGATTAAAACAAGTTTTATTTGTATTTAAATCTTATAAAGAAATATAACGTTTTTTACTCGTAATACCAAGCAGGAGTTGCCAAGCCTGGTCAACGGTGCTAGACCGAGGCTCTAGTCTCATAGGAGTTCGAGGGTTCGAATCCCTCCTCCTGCATTTTTTATTAAATTTGTTATCTGCATGGAACATAAATTATAACATAAAAATAAAGTACAAAAGATAAATTAAAACATTGACAAGTATTGAGAAGTTCAAGAATGCAATTTTAAGCTTAAACCTAAATCTTCTAGATGCTTCAATGAATCATATTAAGGCCTTAACTTTAAATCGTTTGCTTTCATCCACTCCTCTAAAGATACTCCTGATAAATGCAACTCTCAAAATTAAATTGATTTTTGGAAATCTTTTTTGCAACAATAAGATCTATTGATTCAACGAATTTTTCTTCAAAAGAAATTAGATAACTTCTGTTGCTTAATCTTAGGATTATTCGTGAGACTTTCAACGTATTCTTCTATTAGTTCCATCCGTTGTATAGTATACGCATCCAAATTAAAATCTCTACTAATTTGTAAAGCTTTTGAGATATATTTTTCAATACCACCGCGATTGACTGTCAATATAACGTTACCTCCACATTTTGGGCACTTTCCTGCATTAGAGAGGGGTGGACGTCTATACTTCTCGTTACATTTCACGCACCTAAAATTCTGTACAGCATACTTTCTTAGGTTTCCCATTATATCGGGATTAAAGTGTGTTGTCAAAATCTTTTCAGCAACCTTTTCAGCATTGACTGCTTTTATAATTTTAGCTAGGTGTAGTTGCGCGTTTATCTTATCTTCCATACTAGCATAGGTCTTATATGCTGTAGTTGTAGGACCTTCGTTAATATCGTTAGTTGGTATGTTGAAACCTAGGTTTTCGTATTGTGCTGACGTACCTAACCGGCTTTTCACTAAGTTCATTTTCTTCTCTATCTCAAATGGCATAAGATATTCCTGTGTTGCTTTATAAAACTCTAAAGGATATTTAAACAATGTGTCGATATTATGAGCTTCACTATCGACTTCATTAGGGTCTAATAAAGAGGATATCACTAAAGTAGCGTCCATTCTCCCTCCTATTTTGTTTGGTAAATAATACCTCGAGAAATTTAACAAAGGATCTAAAAGAAGCATAATTCCATCTTCATCTCCATCGCAGTTTCTGCGTTTCGCTGCATGCCAAAAGGGGTGGGCGTAAATCGATCGCGCGGGTGAAAAACCAATGATTCTACCGACAATTCCCGCGCTAGTATGAGGAGCAAGCCCCACAACCAAATGGCCAATTAAATCTTCTCTCTTAATGACACTGTAAAACTTGTCTAGATTATAGAACAATTCTAATTCTTCGTCAATAAAATTAGCAACCTTTATAAAATACTTAGCGCAATCGTCTGAAAGGATCACATCTTGCACTTGAAGCTCTACGATCTGATTATCGTTATTTAATTCGTTAGCTTTATAGTCAAATTCATATCCCAATTCGATTAACCTGCTTACCGGAGTTGCAATTTCTTTAGGTTTGAAATGAGTTAATGGAATATCTGTAGCGTCGTATCGAATTTCTGCGGTCTTGTATACTAATAACCCATTTTTGGCTCTAAGAATTCCCTTCATTAGCGGTTCTGGGACTTTAAACTGATTTGTCAGTCCTAAAATTCCTTTAAATTTATCCGGTATAGTCATATTTAATGAACCGAGTATTGTTTTTGAATAGTTTTGCATATTAAAAGCGGCTTCCTTAGAGAACTTTAATAAGCCTCCGCATTGCTTGCACTTTTCTTCGTTTTTATTGTAATATTTCTTACATTTTAAACACATTTTCTGAAATTCGGTATGAGATCCACATTCAGGGCATAGATTAAATGGAGTAATGGATGAACAATCTGGACATTTCTTTCTACATATATCAATTTTTATTCTCCCCAGCTCAATCGCCTTCTGTACCAATCTTGTATTACCAACTTTATCACTGAGAGGAAATAAGCTTTGAACGCCTTTCATGCTTTTTCTTTCAGACTTCTCAGGGCGTCCCATGCGAGTTCCCATAAAATAAGGAGCTTTATTTCTAATTTCGATGGGAGAAATGCTAGAAAAATAATTGAAGACATTGTCTTCATTTTTCATGTCAACAAATTCCTTAAGGTTTAAATTGAATATAGTTTCGTATATTTCTGTCGTTGATTCGTCTAGAATAATGTTATTTTCATGAACTATATGAGGAACAAATGCTCTTTCTAAAATTTCCGTAATAGGTGATATGTTTTTTAAATTTATCTTCATAGTCTTATTATCATAGCCAGTAGTCAAAGCTTCTCTTAGAGTACTCAAATCATTTACGGAAATGTTACCCCAAAAATCGGTGTACTTAGGATGTAAAGGCACGGAAAATTTTTTTGCTAAATTAATCGCCTCTTTTGCAGAGGGAATGTTCTTAAAAGGATCTTCGATAAATTTACTTAATTCCTTGTTTGGTCTTTGTTCAGTTTTTAATGCTTCCTCTAACTCTAAAGCCCACCATTCTTCAACATACCCAGATGGGACCAATTTGTGGTTGTTTTCAGAAAACTCCCCAAATCCAAAGAGTATATCTCCCAGAAAAAGAATTTCTTTTATGTCAGGAAAGAGTTCTTTTGCTTTTTTTGCGCTCGAAATCCTTACTATGTTTCCATTTTTGAGCTTTACTATAGGTGATTCTATCGAGTTCACAGGGCAAATACTGGTACTTTTTCCCGGTCTTTCAATTCTCAATTGTGTTCCAATTGCTATAAAATCGTCTAAAAGAGCCATAGTTGCAGGATTTAATCCAGCCGCAGCTAATCCGGTATTACGCGACCTTCCATAACGCATTCTGTGTCCGCCAACTTCGGAAGGATGGCTAAAAACTGGTCTACCTGCCAGAATATCAGAAACGTATTTAGAGTTAGGTGTGATTTTAATAGTAGATTTGCTCTCTAAATCATCCCCTTCAATTACTTTCTCTTCCTTTTGTGCGATATCCTTTAGTTTTCCTAGCCAATCCCAACCTTCTAATTTCATATCTTGAGCAATCTTAAGAAGTTTTGGTGCTTTAAGTAATATGCCATCGTTTAATACTAAACAAGCGCCTCCTCGAATTTTATCCGTTTCAATTCTAGGTAATCCCCTAAACGCTGATACTTCTTCATCTTCAGTAGGGTCTCCGTTTATCTCAATAGGTAAATGTGCTACTGCATATCGAATTTCATCGTTAGATGAGGGATATTGCAAGTGAACTCTCCGATCGTATAATTTGACTTCTTCAACATATCTTCCTATTTCCCCCTCAGTCGCTTCATATTTTGGAATGTTTGATCTTTTCCTAACATAGTCCGCAATCAAAACACATAATGCAGCTGTCGTGCCTCCAGCAGCCCTAATCGGACCTGCAAAATATAAAGATAGATATTTATTGTTGTGCTGATCTTCTCGTATTAATATTTTTGATATACCTTCAAGAGGAGCGCTAACGACACCCATAGTTTTTATAGCAAGACCCACCCGGATAGCTCTTTCAACCCTTTCTTCTAACGAGTCAATTTTTCCGATTTTTTGGCTAAGAATGTCAGAAACTACTTGGAACACAATCTCATCTTCGTTTTTTCCATCATGTTTTAAAACTCTTATCACATCAGCGACGCCTTTTGGTCCTACAAGTTTTTCTACTCTTCCTGCTAAATCTTTAGCTTGAGGAGATTCTACAAAAGTTTCAGGATCAAGTCCTTTTTGACGTGCCTTTTCTGCGATTTCGTAGCATTTATCAACATTTCTTTGCAATAGAGAAAAGTAGTCTTCCACCTTTTTACTCATTTCTACCATAATACTGCCTGCATATTGATAAGATAATTAACCTTATTACTGAAAATTAAGTTACATAATGTTAAATTTTTAGGTTCAAAATAAAATATTTTATTAATAGGTTAGTTGAACCGTACTTTTTGAATTTGAGGAGATTTAAAGTTTTTGATAAAAGTATGAGAATTAGTATGCCCTCCTAGTAATTATAAACATTGTTTATTCTTTAATAATAAACAATTTATCTTTATCTTTTAATAAATATTATAATTCTATCAAGGGAGAATCAGACTTGGAAACCGGAACCACAGAGCAGAAGAAGGTTATTTTAAATAAACTCGTAAATTCAGGGATAAATGTGTCTCCTACAATGTTAGAAAACATTCTAACTATGAATAATCCGCTGAAAAACTTAAATCTCCTTATTAGGGAAACTAGTTTTATTCCCTCATTTAAGAGCCATTTAACGGAAACTGTTATAAAAGACATTTCGGACGAAAAACTTCAAAGAGTGCTGAAACGCACCATATCTAAAACCAATTCTCTGTTATTACAAGAAGAAATTAAAAAACCCAACGAATATTCCAATCCTCAACAAGAAGAAGTTACGAGCTCTTTAATGGATAAAAATCTACCATCAGAATTTTCGCCCCCTTTGGAAAAATCTAACACAGAATACAAAAGTCAAGAAACTTCTAATACACATCTCTTGCCTAAACAAATTACCAAAACGAAAAACTCAAAAAAAACTCCAAGATTCGAATCTACCAAGTCTATTTTTACCTTTAAACCTATTGCTAAAGAATACAAATCTAACTATGAAGTTATTCAAGATCCTTCAAGTAAATTATTTACTACCGGAAAATACGAAGATTTTTACGAATTAACACTTGACAAATATAATAAGCTTAGAAGTCTCATCAGAAAAAGACCAGAAGTAAGTTCGGCTACTAAGATCAATAACATATTTAGAATATCTAATAGTATTGAAATATCAACATTAGGTTTAGTAGATAATATTCATCAAACAAAAAAGGGGAATTTTCTTTTTACTTTGGAGGATTTAACAGGCAAAATTAGTGTATTGATTCAAAATAAATCGGAAAACTTTGATTCCGTCAAAATGATTCAAAGAACTCTTAACGATCAGATGTTGTTCGTTAAGGGCTCGTATAATCCTGGTGAAAATGGGAGAAAAGGAATAATTTTTGCCTCCTACATCTCAAAAATAGATATTCCGACAGATTTTCAACCTAATTTATCCCCAGACCCTCTCTCTATCGCTTTAATTTCAGATACTCACATAGGAAGTAAAGAGTTTGAAGAAGGATTATTTGCCAAATTTATTAATTTTTTAAACGGTAAAAGTAAAAATAAACTTTTAAGAGAAAAGGCAGGAAGAATAAAATACTTAGTCATCAATGGCGATCTAATTGATGGAATAGGTATATATCCCAACCAACAAGAAGATCTCGTTATCGCAGATATTTACGAACAATTCAAAAAAGCTTCGGATATTCTTTTGGAAATTCCAGATTACATTAAAATATTTTTTATATCTGGAAATCACGAACCAGTAAGAAATGCTATACCAAGACCCGCCGTACCAAAGAAATATTGCGAAGATTTAGTTAACATGGGAATCAAATGTCTGGGCAACCCTTCTTTAATTAAAACTCATAATGTCAGCACACTTATATATCATGGAGAGGGTATGCACGATATTAATAGACTAATTCACGATTTAGATATAAATAAACCGATCGAGACCATGAAGGAATTTCTAAGATGTAGACATCTTGCTCCAGTTTTTGGGGAAAAAACACAAATCGCCCCTGTAAATATCGATCATCTAATTGTAGAAAAGATTCCTGATATCTTTCATACAGGACACATACATATAAACGGGATTGGAAAATATAGGAACGTAACTCTGGTAAATTCAGGGTGTTTTCAAGCTCAAACTGACTTTATGAAAAGTTTTGGGATAATACCTACTCCAGGTATAGTACCAGTAATTGAGCTAGACTCTTTAGATTTTTTATCACTCGATTTTAAAAAAATTAATTAAATTCTACTACTTTTAATTAGGTGTTTTAAATGAATTTTGCAATTCCACGTGATAATACCTCGAAGATGGTTTTACATATTTGGAAAATATTAGAGCTTCCAAGTATACATCAAGATGATTTATTGCACAAAATTGCTTTTGAACTGTTACTTTTCACCCCTAAAGAGGCAAAAGAATTCATAAATATAGCTATTCGTAAAGGTTGTCTAACATTAGAAAGTAATAAGCAAATTAGATTATCAAAATCTTTAGCTCTCGAGTTAAACAAATGGCATGAAAAAAGAAAAACGCACATTTCAAAAAAGATAAAAGATGTCAACGATCTCAGCGAGTTCACTGATGAATCTAAAAAGAATGGCACAAATAAGTTCAAAATTTTATTAAAAGCTTTACTTGACAAAGGAACTATAAATAGAGCTGTAGTAGAGTCTGACAGCGCATACAAATATAGATTAGTCGATTCTAGTCAAAAAATTATTAAAGCTCAAGTTCAAGGTTCTCAGAAAATTCCGTATTACATTGATATAAGCATAACTGAAAAAGTGATAAAACATAATTGCCATGATTTTCGGACTAAAAGAGCAGTAAATAAAAAATTCTGTAAACACTTAGCGAAATTATTTCTCCTCTTAAAAATAAAAAACGCAGATTTAGCGTTGTACCTTCTTGAGAGTATTACCAAAGATATTACTAATTGGAATTTCCTCGCTTAAATTAGCCTTTTAAACACCATATTCTTTATCTTGACTTTATCGGTTTGAAGTATTATCGGTTTATATTCCAATAATCGATATTCTTTTATTCTTTTATTCTGAGACATAACGCGTTCTATTAGGTTAAAATCGATGTCAAGTTTTACAATTTTCGTTCGCCCATAATGACCCATCGATTTTGTTGAAGTTATTATTAATCCTGATAACGATAATTCATTAATATAGTCACTAATCCTTCTATGTGTCAATTGTTTTACATTTGGAATGAATTGTGCCAATTCTGAATGAACTTCGTAGATATCACCTGAAGTAATTATGTGTTCTTTAGAGTATTTTGACAATAAAAATATTGCCAGTAACGTTAGTTTTGATTGAAGAGGCATCGAAAAGATATATTCAACAATGTGATCTTTCTCTATATCTTTTTGAGCTTTTTCTACATGATTTTCCATTATTTTTTTAGTTTGATTTCGTTCAGCGATTTCTCCAGCTTTTCTTAGTAATTGAAGAGCTTTTCTCGCATCACCATGTTCTTTTGCTGCTAAACCTGCACATAGCTTTATAACTCCATCGTCAATCACGCCTTCCTGAAAAGCTATTTCTGCTCTTAATTTAAGAATGTTGTAGAGTTGGTTAGCGTTATATGGATGAAAAACAATTGATTCTTCTTCCTTTAGATTAGATGTAACTCTCGCGTCGAGGAATTCCATGAATTTTAGTTTATTAGATATCCCAATAACACTCGTTCTACAGTGATCTAAGTTCTCATTTAACCTCGTTAAGTTATACAAGATTTCATTTCCTCCTTTTTTTTCAATTAGAATATCTATTTCGTCTAATACAAGAAAACATATGCTATCTTTGATATATTGGTCCAATAAACCTAATAATTTCTTGAGAATTACGTCTTTAGGTAAACCCGTTGATGGGATTTTTTCTTTACCAACTATCGTATTGTAGATATGAGCTAAGATTCTATAAGGTGTAGAAACTACTGTACAATTAATATATACCCACCAAGGAGGTTTAGCCGAACAATGTTGCGCAAGTTTTTGTGAAATATACCTTACAGTAGCCGTTTTACCCGTACCAGTCATACCATAACATAAGAAATTAGGGGGGACCTCACCTTTTAGCGCACAAGCAGTTATACCCGCTATCTTCTCGATCTCCGAATTCCTGTGAGGCAATTCATCAGGGATAAACGATGGTTCGAGAGCTTCTCGTTTTTTAAAAAGTTTCGGTCCTTTTAAGTAATTCTGGTAAAATCTATCGATATTAAATGAATACATTCCTTTTTCACTATGGTTAGTCAACACCAATTCCCACCGTGTAAATTTTTTCCACTCGAAATAATGCCAATATATGATATTTCGATTCCGTGCTATATAAATTTATTTATTAACCGAAAAAGTAAGCATAATATGTTAAATGTTTAATATGCTTGTTTTGATTTGCAGCGATTAAATCGATAGTTTATAATATTATTGTCGGAACTTTAAAAGATAATTATTTAGGAAGCAATATTATTAAGGGTTTAGTATAATTTATTATATTTGCCAAAATTTAATTTAAATTATAAATTAGTGAACATATTCATTTTAATTACTGGAAATTTTATGTCTAATAATAATAAAGAGGATATAGACAGAAAAGACGTAAAGCTCGCTATAATATTGACTTTAACGTTTATTAGTTTGCTATTTTTTAACTTTCTGATTATCTCTATCATTTTTTCAATGGCAGATTGGTTGGCAACTTTAATTTTTAGTGTACTTTTTATTGTCCCAGCGTATTTTTCGAACGCAGGAATGGTTATTGTTGGAGGCGGAAAACCATTAGATAAGGGGAAACTTTGGCGCGATGGCCGTAGAATTTTAGGGGATCATAAAACAGTATCTGGACTCGTCAAGGGACCTTTGTACATAGGGATACCTTTAAGTAGTGCATTATTTTTATTGTTTTTTATTTTATGGCCTTTCATACAACAGATTCCAATTGAGGGTCAGACTCTTGGAGTTTACAAATTATATTCTGAATTGTTTCATTATCAGCATTATTTTATTGGAGGTTCATTTCCAATAGGAATAGTTATTATACTTTTGAGGATTGTCTTTTGTTCCTATGGTGCAGCCTTTGGAGATTTAGCAGGGTCATTTATTAAAAGAAGGTTTAATATAAAAAGTGGAGCTCCTTTTTGGGTCGTAGATCAACTAGATTTTGCTGTGGGTGCTATCATTTTTGCTTTAATTCCAGCCATTTTTTTCCCAGGATTGTACTTGATCCCAGATCTGAACATCATTATATTTCTTCTCATTTTAACCCCCTCTGTAAGCCTTATAGCTAATACAATTGCGTATCTAATTAATTTAAAAGATGTTCCGTGGTAAAAAATTACTTAGATTTTAACAACTTCACACTTAATTCTAACTCGAAATTTTTTGTTATTAACAAAAATAACATACCGTTCGAAAATCTCGTTAACAGCTTTTATGTAATCACCGTTACATCCTACAGCTATTCCTCGTTCCTCGTACGAAAGAAAGCCCACTATTACATCGGTTTTTCCAGTATGAAGATTTTTTTCGATTATAACTGTATGAATATACGGATCTGGAAAAAACCCATAAACTAAGTTAACTAGTACATCTTCTTCCCTTACAAGCACGATTTTCCTATGGTGAAATTTCTTTCGAAGATAGGGTAATTTTGACTGTGCACTAAAATAATTTTCATTTTTTAGGAAAAAAATTACAAAATCGTTTACTATAATCACGTTTTGCGGAAATACCTTAGTAATTTCTAAAAAAAGGGAACAAAGCAAAAGTTCTTCGTTAGAAAACTTCTTTTTTATAGTTAACTTTTGATAAAAAAGCAAATTATCGATAAATGAGTTATGAAATGTCCTCAGCATATAATTCCAATTTCACACCTATTATTTTAAACTCCTAGGAAAATTAAATCAAACAACAAAAAGTTTAATTTTAAAAGAGACTATTGATAGTAAATTTATACTAAAGCTAAATATGGTTCACATGAAAAAAGCAGGTTTTGAGTTTAGAGAGCATACTGCAGATGTTCAGGTAAGAAGTTGGGGATCCTCATTAGAAGAAGCCTTTTCGCAAACTGCTTATAGTTTAATGACGACTATAACGCCAAACTTAAAAAAGATAGCACCTAGAGTCGAAAGGGAAATAACTATTAAAGCTGAGGATAAAGAAGCCCTCTTATTTGATTTTCTCTCTGAATTCCTTTACATCTTTGACGTAGATGAGTTAGTTTTCAGTCAGA
Organism: Promethearchaeota archaeon; assembly: GCA_019894655.1. The sequence goes on from JAGXNZ010000139.1 coordinate 16,929, forward strand.
TTCACGTGAATAGAATTGAAAAAACAAACAGTATCTACATCTTGGAAGCGAAACTTAAGGGAGAGAAGTTTAATAAAAATACGCACGCTATTGGTATTGAAGTTAAAGCTATCACTTATTCTTTTCTAAACATAGATGAAAGGAAAAATCGTTCGATAATCGACATTGTATTTGACATTTAATTATTTACTCAATTAAGTTTTATTAAAACCTCCTAATCCATTTGCAAACGTCCTGTATGATTTCAAAAATCCTAGAATTATTAGAAATTAATAGGTAAGAATCGCCATAAAAAAGGCTATAAACCTCTTTCTAGTAATAGTTGAGTTTATGATGATATAATAAGAAATATAATAACCATTGCTAAGTTAGGTAGATTCTCAAGGTTAATCACCATTACTGGCATTTATTTAAAAATAGGAGATTTGAAGATGCCAGGTACATGCGAAACAAACCCAAATATGTAAAACTACAGATTGTAGATACATATTTATTTTCGTTTTTTTTTAAAAATTAAAATTAAATAATAGGAACAAATTAATATTTATCCTTTTACAACTCCAATTGGAATTAATCTAACAATTTTTTCCACAATCCCAAGATCGTGGCTTACTTGGACGACTTGATCTATATCTTTATATGCTCCAGGAGCTTCTTCCGCAATCACTTTAGGGGAAGCAGCTCTTATCGTAATTCCTTTATTACCTAGCTCTTCCCTTACTTTAGTACCCCAAAACAGCTTTGTTGCCTTAGATCTTGACATTACACGTCCAGATCCATGAGCTGTAGAACCAAAAGAGAGATCCATTGCTCTTGGTCTTCCTACACATAAATAGGAAGCAGATCCCATAGTTCCAGGAATTAAAGCTGGCTGACCTACACTTCTATAATCAATGGGTATATCTGGGTGCTCTGGTGGGAAGGCTCTAGTTGCCCCTTTTCTGTGGACGTTTAATTTCATTTTTTTTCCATCAACTTCATGTTCTTCTATTTTCAGTATATTGTGACACACACCATAAATTAGATGGAAGTCTAGTTCGTCTAATCCTTTGTTAAAATGCTCTTGAAAAGATTCTCTTAACCAATGTGTTATTAATTGGCGATTAGAAAATCCAAAATTTGCGGCACATGCCATGTTTTTCAAGTACTGCATTGCTTCTGGAGTATCGGCTGGTACGCAAGCTAATTCGCGATCAGGTACTTTTACATTGTATTTATTCATTGCTTGCTCGATATTTCTAAGTGAATCTGTGCATACTTGATGACCAAGAGCCCGTGAACCAGTATGAACCATGATAGTTATTTGATCTTTATCTATGATTCCAAATTTCTTA
>JAGXNZ010000140.1 GCA_019894655.1 Promethearchaeota archaeon
CATATATACCCTCGTGGCTTTCATGAAGCTCGTAAAGAATTCTAGCATATCCCTTTACTTGAGAAGAAAAGTGGACTAATTTTTCAAAATCCCATTCACCCTTAATCGATAATGGAACTTCGTAAGTTCTGTGACCATTAATAATACCCGTTACTTTTCTTAAAAGAATATCCGTAGTTGTTGCAGCAAACGCTTGAAACGGTTCTTGTTCTCCTTTTTCATTAATGATCATTGGTTTTCCAAACTTTTCCGTGTAATAATCGTTAATAGCGGATTCTACAGCATCGTGGACTTTTTTTTCAAATTTTAAATTTTCTAACGTTACAGGACCAATAATCCTTGCTGAAAGCGCAGGTCCTGGAAAAGCTTTCCTAAACACTAACTCTTTAGGCATATTGAAGTATTCAAGAGTTTTTCTGACTTCTGGTTTGGTAAGACTGGCAACTGGTTGGATTGTAGCTTCTACATCATATTCAATCTCTAAATTATGCTGACTTTTAACAAAACCTTGGGGATTTTTAGCTTTTAATGAAAGTTCTTCTTGCAATGACATAGTTTCTTTGAGATCTGAGATTTTCACGCCAAAACTCTCTTCTATATCCGGTAAAATTGTACCATCAGCTAATAATTGGCAATTTTCTTCTTTAATTACTCTACTTATCGTATCGGAGTACGCGTTTTTGAATAATTTCCTTTTAACTTCAGCATCCTCTTCTCCTAAAATCTTAGGTAGGAAAGTTTCTCTAATATCAATAACTAGGACATCAGGGAATAGTTTTTTAATATGCTCTCTTTCTTCTAAACCTCTGATTATTCGCATAAGTCCGTGATCTATGAAAACCGGAATCGTCTCGATTTCAGCTTCTTTGAGCAGAAGATAAGTTGCAGAACTATCGATCCCGCCAGAGAGGGCACAAAACACTTTTTTACCTTTCGCGTGTTTTTGCAAAAATTGAACTGCTTTTTTGACAAACTTTTCAGGTTCACGGGGTGGATCTATTAATCTATGATTTAACATAAAATAAATTAAGTTTATTCATAAAAAAAGTGTATTTATTAATTGGTTATGATTTGCCTAATTTTAAAATTACAAGCGCTCAACGAATTATCTAAATTTAAAGAGTAAATACCGATTATCTGTTTTTTTCATTGTATTTTTGATGATATTCTTCTGCTTTATAATACTCCGTAGCGGGGACTATTTCAGTAACAATTGGCCTCTTAAATTTTTCGGATCTTTCTAACTTTTCCTTTAATTTTTTCGCAGATAATCGTTGTTCTTCATTACTGTAAAACACAGCAGATCTATATTGAGTTCCAACATCCCAACCTTGACGATTAAGCGTAGTAGGATTATGGATATCCCAGAAGATTTCCAGCAACTCCTCATAAGACACAATTGAAGGATCAAAGGTAACTTTAACTACCTCGGCATGTCCTGTATCATTAGTACAGACATCTTTATAAGTTGGATTATTTGTAGTCCCGCCAGTATATCCGACTTCAGTTTCAATAACGCCTTCCACCTTTCCAAATTTAGTTTCGACTCCCCAAAAACAACCTGCTCCAAAAATAGCTTCTTCCATAATTAATTTTAATATAAAGAAAAATACTAAAAAAAATGATGGTGATTTATTATAAAAAAAAATTACTAAACGCAAATATTATTAAAAATAAATAGAAGGAAAACTAATAAAAAAGAAACAAATGTAATAACATCTCTTTTCTTAACTACTTCTTTTGTGCTTCTAAGTCTTTCAATTCGCGATGGAGAACTTTACCTACTACCGTTTTTGGAATTTCATCAATATATTCAACAAAACGGGGATATTTATCTCCTGCCATATTTTTTTTTGCCCAATCGATGATATCTTGTTCACTTATTCCTTTATCTTTATAATCTTCCTTTAATACAACATAAGCTTTAATATTTTCCTTTCCTTCGTCATCAATTATTCCGATAACACCACATTCCTGAATGGCTTCGTGATAATACAAGAGATCTTCGACTTCAGTAGGATAAACAGAATGTCCCTTATATTTGATTAAGTTCTTTAGCCGATCCTTAATGACAAAATAACCATCTTCGTCCATTAATGCTAAATCACCAGTCCACAGCCAACCATCCTTGATTGTGTTATTAGTTTCCTCCTCGTGTTTATAATAACCCCTCATCATCTGTGGACCTCTTGTTACGAGTTCTCCAACTTCTCCAATCCCAAGCGTATTACCATTGGAATCGCAAATTTTTACATCAGTTTTAGGAAAAGGCATTCCTATGGTTCCTGGTTTAAATTTACCTTCAAAGGGATTTGCTGTGACGGCTGGGGACATCTCGGTCAATCCATATGCTTCTCGAAGCTTGGATCCCGTCAATTCTTCGAATGTTTTTCTCACATCGTCAGGAAGGGGTCCCGCTGAGCTTAAGCAATATTTTATACTTGACAAGTCGTGATTTTGGATTCCTTCGTAATTATTTAAATTATTGTATATAGCCGCCACTCCTGGGAAAACAGTAACTTTAGTTGCTTCAATAACTTCAATAACTTCATGTGCCTCCCTAGGATTGAAAACACACGCCAACTTCCACCCGTTATGGACACACATATTCATCATAAAACCCATATATATATGATAAAACGGTAAGGCCGCCAGTAATATTTCTTTACCTAATTCCTTTTCTACAAACCACGCTTCAGCTTGAAAAATATTAGCGGCAATACTACCGTGTGTTAGCATTGCTCCCTTAGGGAATCCTGTTGTTCCACCCGTATATTGTAATTGAGCTAAATCATCCAGAGTAATTTCCACTTCTGGAGGGTTTGGTGCTATTTCCCGTATTAAATCCTCAATCATAGGCTCACCTCCCATGGAAAATTCAGGAGGTGCCATTGGGTCGGGTGATAAATATGGCGATAGATTGCTATAAAACTTATGCTTTACACCGGTTTCGTCAATAATGGGATCCACTAATCCTGAAAAACCTTCCCAACCGATATAAACTTTTGCGTCACTGTCGTTTAGCTGACGTTTTATCTCAAGTTTTTTAAATAATGGCGAGATTGGGGTAACAACTCCACCAATTTTTAAAATACCGTAATAATAAGCAATAAACGCTGGATTGTTAGTAAATTGGATTGCTACACAATCACTTTTCTTTATACCAAGTTCGGTTAATTTTGTTGCTACTCGATAAACTATATCAAGTAACATAGTATAGGTCAGTTCGAATCCCATAAAATACGTTACAACATTATTAGGATAAAGTTTAACAGAATCTTCGAGAAAATCTACTAAATTCTTCTTTGGGATGTCAACTTCTTTTGGAACTCCTTTAGGCCAATATTTATAATAAATTTTTTGATCTGACATAATTTAAGTTTTATCCAATATGGTATTTATTATTTTTCTTCTACATATACGTCCTTAGAAATTAAAGGTTTATTTAATCTCATTGTTAGAAGATTGTTTTATAAAGAAGTTAAAATTATAAATAAATATAAAAGAAAGTTTTATTTTAAAATAAGAAATCTAATATTATATATAATTGGTTAAAATTATATTAGAAAAAGATTGATATTATGACAGATCATGAAAGAGCGTTTAAGCTATGCATTTTTGGAGATGGAGGAGTAGGAAAAACTACTCTTGTTAATCGCTATCTGACAAAAGTTTTTGATGAAAGTATTAAAATGACTATTGGTGCAGATTTCTATGTAAAAGATTTAACAATTGAGGATAAGAAAGCTGTAACTTTACGAATTTGGGATTTTGGAGGAGAACAACGCTTTAAAGTTCTTCTGCCTAGTTTCGCAAAAGGAGCTGATGGTGGAATTTTTATGTACGATATTACTCGATATACTAGCGTAAAAAATGTGAGCGATTGGCTATCTATTTTTGAGAAAAACGCACAGGATAAACAGATTAAAATACCTATTCTTATGCTTGGTGGAAAACTAGATCTCCAAGAAAAACGATCCGTCGAAACAGAGGATGCCGTTGAATTGTCTGAAAAATATAACTTACAAGGACATCATGAATGTTCTTCCAAAACTGGTGAGAATGTCGATGAAGTTTTCGAATTAATCACTCGAAAGATGATGAAGAATGCAAATCTAATCTGATTATATTTCCTCTTACTTTTCAAAACCTATTTCTATAGATTTTCGTTGAATTTGAGCTTGTTTTTAGCCAATGCGATAGATTAAACCACCGTAACCATCGCTAAAAGCACTTATCGCCATGTATGTCATATTATAACTTGGAAACATCAGTACTCCCAGTAGATGTGTGACAAAACTTATTCCAAAAGAAATTAATCCATAAACACTTCCCGGGATTATATAGCAAGCTTTTCTTAAAGAATTCAAATTGATTTTCATAATGAGGAGGGTATTTAAAGGTGGTGTAGTAGTATTTCTAGCTATCCAGATGTCCTTTTAATAACTTTAACTAATCCTTTCTTTCTTAACTTGTCTAGCATCTTTTCGACTTTGTCGATTGGTCGTTGGGCAATTTCAGCGCATTGCTCTACTGAATTCATTCCATCGCAAACTTTTAATAATTTAAACTCATCCATTGATAGCATACCTAATTGAACACTCATAGGTTGCACTTCCTTTACTACTATAGGTATTCTCACTTCTCCACCCTCCTCAGTAGTTCCGCGACCCACATCGCTCATACTAGGTGAATCCCCAAAGAAAGATCGTACACCTGTAACATCATGGTTATCATTTATATAAATAAAAACAGTATGTTCTTGATTGGAAATGTCATCGGTGTCATCGGGATCAGGGTGGAGGTTAACATGCCTGTGTTCTTTCGTGTAAATACCCATTTTTAATCCCGCTTTAATCTCGTCTTTATCTACTCTTATATTTACCATTTCAGTGCAAATTTCACACCAAGCCCAAGCTTCAATAAGACTAAAATATTTTTTCACTTTATTCTCTGGCATCGCAATTTTCCAAAAAACTAACTTTCGTATAAAATAAAATAAGCTTTATAATAATTATGTTGTGAATTTATTTAAATATTGATTACGAATACAAGCTCGAAATAGTAGATAAAACAATTCTCTAAAATCGAAAATAATTAAAGTTATAGGATATTTTATTATTCATTAAAGATAACAATGACTAACTGTAATAACGATGTCTGCATATAAAAAAAATATGTGTTTCTCTTGTGGACGGCCCATTGCCCCTTACGAAGCTGCAGTCCACTTTCCTTGTCCCCAGTGTGGAGATGTTACCATTTGGAGATGTGAACGTTGTAGGACTATGGGCAATCAATATACATGCCTTCGGTGTTCCTTTTCTGGCCCCTAGATGTGTTAAAGGGCTCAGATAAACTTTAAAATTAAAAATAATCACTTAAAGTAATTACTACAATATTTTAGCTAATTTTTTTATAATTTCTCTGATAGTTTTTTGTTTTAAATTTTAATATCCAACCGCATCATAACATTAGTAATAATTATTAGAGAGATTCTTTCATATATAAAAATTCATCATGGATTTTAGCTAGAAGAGATAGAGAAGTTCATGAATCAACGGTAGAAAAGAAGATTTGAAAAACATAAATTTTTTCAATATTGGAAAATTGTTAGATATAAGCTAATAAATAATAACATAAAAGGTCTGAGTAAAATGGGAGAATTTGTAGCATTAATAGATGTTATTCCAGAAGATATAGATCTGGATTTTGAGGAATTTGTTTCAAAGCTAAAAAGGGTCTTACCTGAAGTCGCTGTTATAGAACACTACGATATACAACCAGTAGCATTTGGTTTAAAAAAGGCACGGATTCGTGTTAGATACCCTGAAGAATGGGGAGGTACTGACAAACTTGAGGGACTTTTTAAACAGGTAGAAGGTATCCAAGGAATTGAAGGAATAGCTTTTAGTAAAGCATAAATTTGTGCTGTATCGTTTTGTCTTATTTTTTATATACTTATCTTTTTTATTTAATAAAGAAATCTAATACCCTTAATAATAATTTCACATTACTCTCTTAAATAGCTTATCTAATTCTTTAAACGAGAAAAATTTAAGCGTTGGTCTTCCATGTGCACAGTGAAATGAATCTTTACAATTTCCTAGATCAATAATTAGCTTTCTAATACTTTTTAAGCTCATATCATCACCTCCTCGAATACTTTTGTGGCATGCCAAATAATTAACAATTTCGTCTAATTTTTCTGTAAAACTTGCTTCTTTACCAATTTCAGTGATATCGCTTATAATTTCAGTAATTAGGTTAATGTTTGGGATTCTTCCCATAATTGTAGGAACAGCTCTTAAAACAAATGTGTTCCCTCTAAAATGTTCAAAATCAAATCCTAACTTGTTAATTTGTTTTAAGTTAGCTTCTAAGAAGAATTTTTCGCTTGGACTTACTTCAACTGTAAGAGGATTAATTAGGTTTTGCCTTTCTTTTTTAGAAGTTTGAAAATAATTTAAAAAATATTCTTTATTTACGCGCTCAGATGCTGCGTGTTGATCTAAAATGTAAAAACCCTCTTCTCTATTTTTATTTATCCCCTCTAGCACGATATAAGTCTTATTACTCAATTGACCAGTTTGGGAAACCAAGCGTAATTTAGGAAAGTTTTTTATTTTGATATAATCTCCTCTCAAAAACGAATCCGTTGAAGATTTATCATTTCTTCCGCTAATATTATCCTTATCGCTCAGATTTAGCTGAACAGTTTTCTCTGTAGGTATTTCTTCTAAAAACAAATGCTCTAATTGTTCAATCTCTATTTTACTTTCATTTACTTCATTTATAACTTTGGGATGCTTATCCTTCGCAGCATTATCGCTTTTAGTATCTTTGGAGAATGTAATCACTTCAAGATCATTTTCTTTTTGAGAAAATTCACTTAAGTCTGAATACGTGTGTGAAATTTCTTCTTCCATAAATTTTTCTTCTACACACATGCGAACGATGTTGTAAACTTTATTGTAGACATACTCCTCGTTTTCAAACCTTATTTGTAATTTTTTAGGATGTACATTAAAATCTATTACTGAGGGATCTATTTCTAAATGCAAAATAAAGAATGGAAATTTACCGATCATCAATATACCTTTATAGGCCTCTTGAACAGCCCTAAATAAAAGGTCGCTAATTACATATCTTTTATTTAAAAATAGACTCGAGTGCGTTCTATTGTTCTTAGAGACCTCGCTATGCCCAAGTAACCCATGTAGTTTGATATTGTTTCCTTTATAGTTTATTAGCTCCATAAAATTTGCTACTTTTTTTCCATAAATATGGAAAACAGTGGTTCTTAAATCGTTCGAACCAGGGCAATTTAATATATTCATTTCATTGTGATTATAAATGAAATGAATTTGAGGATAAGCTAAGGAATATCGCTGGATAATATCAGTTATATGACCAAGCTCTGTAGGATCCTGTTTAAGAAACTTTTTCCTTGCTGGAATATTATAGAATATGTTTTTTACTTTAATATTGGTTCCGATAGGGCAGAAAACTTCCTTTTTTTCAACAAGTTTCCCAGCCTTTAGAATTATATTAATTCCTCTTTCATTTTCCTTAACTCTAGAAGTAATTTCAACTTGACTCACTGCTGCAATGCTAGCTAATGCTTCCCCTCTAAAACCTAGGGTGGATAGTTTCTCTAAATCCTCGATTTTTACTATTTTACTGCTGGTATATCGCTCAAACGCAATTAGTATTTCATCTGGTAGTATTCCGTACCCATCATCGATAATCTGAATTAAGTTTTTACCAGCTTTCTTAACGACAATCCGTATTTCTTTTGCTCCCGCATCAATACTATTTTCAATTAATTCTTTCACTATATTTGCCGGTCTATCCACTACCTCCCCGGCAGCTATCTTTTCAGCGTCGACAATTTTCTTTATTTTGCGGCTACTCAAATTTTTCCTATTCTTTTTTTTTTACGAGCATATATAATCATGTAATTATTGAATTTAAAATAAAACTCTATTAAGATTTAAATAATTGCATTAAATTGAAATATAACAAACAGCAACAAAATGCTTTTATATTTCTATTAATAATTACAATTAAGATTTTATGATTTAAAATTTTAAATGGAATCATGAGCGACGAGATACATTATACCATTCATAGAAACATGGTCATTCTACTTGCTTCGATCACCATTTTTCTATTCATCTCGAGAATCCTTGTTAATGTATTTGAATTTCCACTGCTACTTGATGGCTCAAGAGATGTCGATTTTGAAATACTTCTACTTGGATTAAAAAACGGCTTAGTAAATTTCTATGATCCAATTGTAGTTCCAGAAGGAGTACCAGACTGGCCTCCTTATTACCTTTACTTTTGGTACTTCATATTTTATCCAATGGGTTTGGTTCCGTTTGACGTTGGTGTATACATTTGGGATATATTAAGATTAATTACCAGTAGTTATGTAGTCCTCAGGGGTTTTAAAATAATCAAAAACAGAACAAATCTCAAATGGTTCTACTTTACTGTAGCGGTTGGTTTTTTCATTGATGGTTGGTATAATAATTGTAATTTTCTTATCATTTTCTTTCTACTTTTTTCTTACACTTCTTTAGAAAAAGATAAGATGTGGTTGTCTGGAATATTTTTTGCTCTTTCCACCATAAAAATCAATTCAATTCTATTTCTTCCAGTTTTGTTAATAGCAAAAAAAATCAAAGTTAAAGATTTAATTTACTATATTATACCCTTCATGCTTTTGTGTTTGCCATATATTATATTCCCAGGTTATTTAATCCAGATGTTAACTAACTGGATAAATGTTACTCCCGGAATTCAGGGACTCACTTTTCTTGATCCTATAATATGGAAAGCGGTTCAACCTTCACATTTAATGTTTTTAGGGTTTATGCTTATCCTAATATTTGAAAGTCTTGATAAGTATAAAAAAAAAGATCAGATCAGAA
>JAGXNZ010000141.1 GCA_019894655.1 Promethearchaeota archaeon
AACCAGTTGGAACAGATACAGTAGTTACGATGGAAGTTCATATGGTAGTTCTATCGCCAGCATCGCTCCCCTCTAAGGGTACCGTAGAAATTGCTCGCGTGATGAATATGGAGAAAAGTCCTGATGGATTTTTAAAAGAATATCACGCTCGATTAGATCCAATTAGCACAAAAACCATGGGGATATACATCGCGGGCTCGGCTCAAGGACAGAAAGAAATCGATAAAGCGGTAAGTCAAGCAAGAGGTGCTGCATCTGCTGCCAGTATTCCTATGGGCAGAGGCGAGCATACAATGGAATTAATTCGGGCTACTCCTATTGATGAGAGATGTGCGAAATGCTATAAATGCATTGAGATCTGTCCATATTCCGCAATTTCTGTAAATGAAGAAGGGCACTTAGAAGTTGATATCATTAAATGTCGTGGTTGCGGTTCTTGTACAGCAATCTGTCCATCGAAGGCAATTGAGTTGACTTACTTTAGAGACGATCAATATATGGCATTAATTAACGAATTACTTCCAATAGAGGAATAGAGAGGTAGTAGAAATGGCAGAAGAACAAGATATTAAAATTATTGCATTTCTATGCTGGAAATGAGGTTACGGTTCCGCTGATATGGCTGGAACTATTCGTGCTCAATATCCAATATCTATCAGAGTAGTTTTAGTTCCATGTACTGGTAGAATTGGTTCAGATATGGTCATGCGATCTTTTGGTAGAGGAGCTGATGGTGTAATGATTGTTGGATGATACCCTAAAGAATGCGATTACGAGACGGGGAACTATGTTGCTTACCGGCAAGTTGAATATCTAAAAGAAGTTTTGAAATCTATGGGACTCAGTGAAGAACGTTTAATGTTTGGGTATTGTACAGCAGCCGAGGGTCAAAAATTTCAACAAGAAGCGATAAAATTCGATAAAATCATTCGAGAATTAGGACCTAATCCACTAAAAACCAATGATAGCCCACCAACAAAAAAAATGAAAGCTTAAAAAAAAATGTGTTAACTGATGAAGCTGAGTTAAAAAAACGAGAACTCAGTTGAAGAGATGGGAGCACCATGTAACACATAAAAATAATTTCAAAAAGTATCAGTAAAAGTTATGTTTAAAATATAAAAAATATAGTTTTTAAAAAAAAAAAAAATCTTTATTAGTTTGAGTTGGAATAACATGGATGCAATAGATGAATATTTAATTAAGATTGAAGATTTTCCTAAGTTATTAGCTACGCTTTTGCAAGAAAAAGTCGTGGATAAGATAATTGGAGCAGAATTGAAGGTAGATAAGAAGTCCGGAGCTATAGATAGGTTTACTGTATCTCCTGTACTCGTAGAAAAACCAGAAGATCTTGTTACTTTTCCCTTAACGAACCTAATTGCATATGGATATGCGAGAACGGATACTGCTGCGAAATTCTTACATAAATCAGTTGATGGGGCTAAGAATGAAAAAGTAGGAGTTATTGCTCGTCCTTGTGATGCTCGGGGAATAATCGAGTTAGCAAAGATTAGACAAATCAACATGGATAACCTTTTTATTGTTGGCTTTGAGGATAGAGGGATGGTAATAAATGCTTCGCGTGAATTGAAGAAAGTAGAAGGACTCGATTTAACTAAAGTAGTTAAAGAAAAAGTCGGCGAAAATGGATTAATTCTTAAATTTGAAGATGGTAGCATTAAAGAAGTTGGATTAGATATAGCAGAGAATTGTTCGCGTTGTAATAGGAAAGTTCCTGTTGTTGCTGATATAAGTGTTAGCGATCTTGTATTACCCATTGATTCAGACGAAATTGTCCTTAAAGTTTTCTCAGATAAAGGTGCAGATCTCGTAGAAAAATCAAAGATCAACAAAAAACCATTACCGGAGGAAATGAAAACAAAACACATCGAGGTTCTAAAAAAAATTAAAGATACTGCTTTAGCAAAGAGAGCAAAAGATTTAGAAGAATGGGATAAGCTTTCTCAAGAAGAAAAGTTGGAAAGCTTCCAGAAATGTACAATGTGCAACATATGCATTCGAGGATGTCCTGTATGCTACTGCGTTGACTGTATTTTAATGAAAAAGAGGAAAGAAAAGATTATCAACAAGGAATCTTATCAATTAACGAGAATTGCACATGTCGCAGATCGGTGCGTTGAATGCGGTAATTGCGATAATAATTGCCCACAACACCTACCTCTTTCGTTGTATTTTCAATCTTTAAACGAATCCTTTAAGGAAAAATTTGGTTATAGCGCTGGTGAGAGTCTAGAAGATATACCATTTAGGTCTGGCAAAGCAATTAGCCAAATGGAATTAGAAAAAACTTAATTCTAATTTGGTAAAAAAGTTTAGATATAAATTCTTAAAAATACAAAAAAATATTTTTAATTAAAAAAAGAAAAAGAAAAGTGAAGGATTATGTCGTTACCAGCTAAGAAAACAATCGAGATTGACGAGAATATTACTCATTATGTTTATAAAATGCTCTCACATGAAAGTATCCTTAAATACGACGGAAGTAAATGTATTGAGTGCGGATTTTGTCATAGAGTTTGTCCTGTAACTATTTCTATTTACGACGAACCATTAAAAAGAACAGCTATTGGAACTCCAGAAGAAATGAGAATCGAATCAGACAAGAAGATTGTCGTAGATACTGAAAAATGTATTTGGTGCGGCAGTTGTACCTGGATTTGCCCTGGATATACCCTAGAGTTGCTAATCAACGGAGAAAATAAGATATTGCTAGTTGAAAATGGTAGTCTTGCTGAATTTGAAGAAGAAGTCCGAACATTAGAGAATAATCAAAAGGTCCGTAAAGTCGTTGGTGGCTCAATTAAATTCAATTGCAACGAGAAAGACACAAAAGTTATAGACAAATTTACAGAAGAATGTGCGGTCGATGCAATGTCGAGGAAAGGAAATGACATAGCAGTGGATATAGACAAATGTATTCTTTGTTTCAAATGTTCTGAAGCTTCAAAGAGTTACGATAATATTACCGTTGATATTCACAGAGATAAATTCATGAAAGTTAAAGGCAACCCTTCTTCCGTGTGGAATGGCATTATGTTGCGCGTTCTTGGGAAAGAGGGAAAAATTAAAGGAATTATGAGTCGTAGCCAAAATAAACTTGCTGATTCTGTCATGCGTTTATTAGGTAGGGAATCTAGCGAAGAGATATAATTAAATCTCCTTATTTTTATCTTATTTTTTAAAAGAAAAGGTTTTAAGCTAACTATTTTTAAGAGTGCATAATATGCAAAATATTATTCATATTGAAATAGAATTAAGCTTTGGGATATCTGAAGCTTTTAAATACTTCACAGTTAACGAACAGTTAGAGTCATGGCTACCAGAAAAAGCTGAGGTTGAACCGAAAGTCGGTGGTAAATATGAGCTTTTCTGGGCCCCAGAAAATAGGGAAATAAACAGCACTATCGGTTGTAAGGTTACTAGCATCGAAAAGGACAGGTTTGTATCTTTTGAATGGAAAGGTCCAGAGCAATTCCAGAATTTTATGAATTTTACTGATCCTTTGACTCACGTAATTGTAGTCTTTTCTTCTAGTCGTGCTGATGAGAGCAAAACGACAGTCAACCTATTTCATACCGGGTGGAGAAATGATCCTGAGTGGAAGAAAGCCCGCGATTATTTTGAAAAAGCCTGGTTTGGAGCCTTGAATGGATTGAAAGAAAAATTAGGTAATCTATCAGAGTAATCTTCAATTGATACTCAAAAAAAGTAAAAAAAATTGGAAATTAAGAAAGATAATGTAATGCCGTTAAGGCGAATAATTTTGTGGTATTAATCAGATCTTCAATGTACACGAACTCATCTGCCGAATGAATGTTGTTATCTAACCGAGACGAACCAATTAAAATTGTTTCAATGCCTCGCTCTTGGAACCAGTGTGCGTCGGTGGAAGGCATAACCAATTTTAATTCTCTTTCTTCTTTAAAAACGCTTTTAGCAGCTTTCTTAGCTGCAATCGCGATATCAGATGTTTCATTTATTACAACAGGTTCCATCGCAATGGGAATTTGAACAGAGATATCTAAATCGGGATCCTTCTTTTTAAAATCTTCAACATAATCCAATATCTTTTTCTTAACGCTTTCGATGTCTTGTTCTGGAATAGTATTAATGCTGCAATGTAGGAAACATTTATCTGGAACAGTTGTTATTTTATTTCCACCATGAATTTCAGCTAGATTAACGCTACTCACTGAAGAACACCAACCATCGGGTAATGGATATTTCGTTTCTTTCTTCAAAAATTCCATCTTTAGTTCTAATAAGAAATTCATAATCTTCACCATGCGTTCGATCGTGTTAATGCCCGATTGTTCGTTGCGATATGGTTCTGGTAAATCCGGAAACCCTAGACCATGAGCCTGTTTTCCATTAATAATAAAAGTAATATACATTGTCCCACCAGTATAACCGAATGGATAATCAGGAGGAGAATCTCCTAACAAACATGCGTCTCCTTTAACAAACCCTTCATTCAGTAGATATTCAGCTCCTCTTAACCCACCAGTTTCTTCATCACCCACAGCAGTTAAAATAAGATTACCTTTAAGATTTACGCCAGCATCAAGTAGTGCTTTGGTCGCAAAAATTTCTGCAGTTACGCTCGATTTATCATCCGAAGCACCTCTTCCGTATATCTTATCTCCGTCAATCTCGCCACCAAATGGGTTCCTTGTCCATTTTTTAAAAGCTTCTACAGTGTCGTAATGACCGTTGAAGATTAGAGTTTTTCCTTCGCTAATATTTAGTTCTCCTATAACATTATTGCGCTTAATCTGAGTCTTTAACCCAAGTTCTTTCATTTTATTCTCCGTAAATTTCGCAACAGCTTTATACTTAGAAGGAGGATTCTCGGAAGGTATTTGAATTATCTGCTGATGAAATTTTATAATTTCGTCTCTCATGCTATCGATTTTCTCTAATATACTATCTTCTAATCCTTTCATAAATGTATTCACAAATCTAATGATTAAATTATATTATATTATATTCAAAACTTATTAAATGTTGTAAAGGATAAGACTTCGTAAAAATACACAATACAAAAAACTAAAAAATTAAAAAACTAACGAACACATAATTACTTATCTTTTTAATTAAAAAGAACTCGAATGAATAATTAAAGTGAAAATAAATGGCAAAACGAGTTGCAATTAACGGATTTGGTAGAATCGGTAGATTGTTCTTTAGAGCAGTATACAATAATTTCTGGGATGATATTGATATTGTGTCTATCAACGATCTTTTCGAACCAAAATATTTGGCTTATGCTTTAAAATACGATTCTGTCTTCGGAAAATTCAAAGGAAAAATAGAAGCTACTGACAATTCATTGATAATTGACGGTAAAAATATTCCTATTACTGCTGAGAGAGATCCTGCGGATTTACCACATGCTAGTAATAATATTGATGTTGCTGTAGAATGTACTGGACGATTTGTTAATAGAGAAGGTGCTAGCAAACATTTAACTGCAGGTGCAAAAAGAGTATTAATTAGTGCCCCAGCATCAGATCCAGATTTTACAGTTGTATTAGGATGTAATGATGATAAATTAACAAGTGACCATAAAATTATCTCAAACGCCTCCTGTACAACGAACTGTTTAGCTCCTGTTGTTAAAGTTTTAAACGATAATTTTAAGATTAAGTACGGATTGATGACAACCATCCACTCTTATACCAATGATCAAAGTACAGGAGATATTGCTAGAGCAGGAAGTTCCGATAAGATGATTCGTGGAAGAGCTGCTGCTCAAAATATGATTCCTACCTCTACTGGTGCTGCTAAGGCAATAGGCTTAGTTTTTCCAGAACTAAAAGGAAAATTAGATGGTATAGCCGTAAGAGTCCCTACGATTAATGGGAGCGTAGTTGATTTAAAAGTAGTAGTAGAAAACAGATGCTCAGTTGCTGATATAAATTCTAAGATGAAAGAAGCTTCAAATAGTAGTTTAAAAGGTATTTTAGATTATACCGAGGACCCCATTGTAAGTAGTGATATCATTGGCAATCCTCACAGTTCAATATTCAACGGACTATGGACAAAGGTTGTTGAAGATGAGGTTTTCATTTTGAGCTGGTATGATAATGAATGGGGTTTCTCAAATCGTATGGCCGAATTAATAGTTAAAAAATTATAGATTTTAAATATACTAATTTTTTTTATTTTTTTTTTTAGAATTAAAAATTATAAACATCCCCAGTAAAAATTAACAGATTTTGGAGAAGAGGGGATTCTTTAACCTGAAGTCAGATAAAATTTATTTTTAATGAAAATAACACTATAACTAATTTATGATTGAAAATTTTATTTTTTCCTTGATTCTCCTTCCATCATTAATTTTCGTTGCCAGGGTTTCTGACGTAACTTTAGGAACATTGAGAATTGTTTTCATTTCTCAAGGAAGGCGAAAACTAGCACCCTTAGTAGGATTTTTTGAAATTCTAATTTGGTTAGTCGCAATGGGACAAATTTTTAGTAATTTAACAAATGTCATTTATTATATTGCGTATGCTGGAGGATTTGCTATGGGAAATTATATCGGATTAATTGTTGAAAATAAAATTTCTTTAGGTTTATTAAGTCTACAATTAATTGTTCGGGAGAATGCTGAAACCTTGATTAATATATTAAAAGATCACGGCTATAGTCTAACAACTATGACTGCTGAGGGTACAAAAGGATTTGTAAAGATAATATATTTAGTAATAAAACGGAAAAGTCTCCCCAAAACCCTTGAAATGATTAGAACAAATAATCCAAAAGC
>JAGXNZ010000142.1 GCA_019894655.1 Promethearchaeota archaeon
CACAAATTATGGCTTGGATAATGGATACATATAGTATGCAAAAAGGACGGACGATTTCTGGCGTTGTCACTGGAAAACCAGTCGAAATCGGGGGTTCTGTTGGCAGAGCAGATGCTACAGGAATGGGTTTATATTTTGTACTTCACGCTTTAGTTGAAAAACTAAGATTAGACTTAAAGTCCTTAAAGATTGTAGTTCAAGGATTCGGTAATGTAGGAGGTACGATTGCCGATCTACTTTATAAACACGGGTGTAAAGTTATTGCCGTCTCAGATATTTCAACGGGCATTTGCTGCGAAGATGGTTTAGATGTAGAAAAATTATTAGATTGGGCTAAACAAGGTAATTTATTAAAAGATTATAAAAACGAAAAGTATAAACTTATTGGTAACGACGAGTTACTTACATTAAAATGTGATGTATTAATCCCATCAGCTATAGAAAATCAAATAACAGAAAAAAATGCGGAGAAAATAGACTGCAAAATAGTTTTAGAAGGTGCAAATGGTCCTACAACACCAGAAGCGGATGAAATTTTGTTTAAGAAAGAAATTTATGTTATACCAGATATTCTCGCTAATAGTGGTGGGGTTTGCGTCTCGTACTTCGAATATGTCCAAGATATTAATTCGTACTTCTGGAAACTTGATCGTATTAATGAAGAACTTAAAAGAATCATAATTGAAGCATTTGAAGAAACCTATAAAATCTCAGAAGAGAGAAAGATACCCCTTCGGACAGCAGCTTACATAATAGCGGTATCAAGAGTTGCAAAAGCAACTGAATTGAGAGGAATATTTCCTTAAACCAAAACATCGGTTTTTTTTAAATATCCTTTAGGTAAAAAGAATAATGATAAACAGAAATCCCATTGCACTTACAATATGAATTAACGCAAAAATAGCTCCAGTTTTTAATAATCGCATGTACCCTAGGTTTTCAACGCCACTATCTTTAGCAACTTTAAGAGTCATCATATCTGCTGCGGCACCGCTAGGTAAAAAGTTTCCCCCTATATTTACAGCAACGATAAAGCTAAATAGTAGAGGTATTGCTGGAAAGGTAAAATCTTCTATTAAAACGTCTATAATTGGTAAAAATATCAGTGCTATTGGGGTATTTGCTATAAACCCGGAAAGTAGACTAATAAGAATAAGGATTATAAAAACTGTTAAAATAGGTCCAAAAATTTCAAAAGGAATCAAACCAATAATGTCTCGAAAACCAGCTTGCAACATACAATTAATAACCACATACATTGAAATGAAAAAGAATATAATTTCCCATTCAACATCTTTTAAGATTTTTCCCATCGGTTTCTTAGTATATTTTCTATTAACTAAAACTAATATTACTGCTGAAATTACAGCTGTAAGATATAGTAATGGTAATACTACGAATAAAATAATTGTAACGAGTATAGCGAAGCTATTAAAGTAAAACATTTTTTTATTTTTGATCATAACATCTGTACTTATTAGCTCTAACACGTACTCTCTCTGTTGCTCTTTTATCTCCGGCTCTTTTGAAAGTATTAATTTATCTATCAAAAATACTGTTAAAAACAACAATGCAAAAGAAAAAACCCAGAAATATTGGAAAAAAAAGACTGTATCAAGTGCAAACCAAGTAGAAATAATGATGTTCTCCCCACTTGAGAAAGGTGTAATAATAGAACCGATATTAATACAAATCGTCATTCCTAATAAGTAAGTACCCGCTCTTATTTTTAAAAAATGACAAAGTCGAACGACTACAGGGGCTAAAATAATTACTACGACTACATCACTGATAACGGATGCTAATAACGTAGTAATAAGACAAATTAGATAAAAAAAATATCGTTGATTTCCTTTTGAGATTTTAAAAATCTTTACGGCTAAATATTCTAATACATTTGAATCTTGAGCAATTTTTGATATGATACTCATGCTCAATATAATTATTATTGCTTGCCATTCAATAGATAAAACGAAATTATCAAACCAACTTTCAAAACTTAATGGTACCTCCAATACCAAACCAGTAACAAACGCTGCTATGAACATACATATGAGGGAGATTGCTACGAAATCTGCATCTTTCATAGAGTAACTTACAATAATTAATGCAAAGACAATAAAAACAAAAATGAGTAGAGGAAGATTAATCATTTCTCAAAATTAAGATGTTAGTTTTATATTAATATTGTTTAATAAAGTGTTTTTAATAAACCTAATTAAAATATAAGACTTAACTTATTCATTACTGTAATTTAATATAAGGTTAAATTTGTAAGTTAAATTACTTGAATAAGAAAAGCTGTAGAAGAAATTTAAATAAATTTAATTCGTTTAATAGAGCAATATTTGATATGAGGTAATCAAAGACATTTTCTTCGATAAAATAATGTAAAGTTACATAATAACCTTCTTCATGCTTAATCATCTCGGTGATTCTTCTAACAAGATTTATAATTTGCTTCTCAACGACAATCATATCACAGTTTGCCGGATTTATGTTGATAATGTTAATGCCAGAAACGCGATTAAACGAGAATTTACTTAATTCTGGATTATTTTGAACGTATTTGTGGTTCAAATAATTAGCAAACATGGATTCGATCTCTATGTAAACGTTCTCTTTTTTCTCGCTTGTAAAATGACCTTCAATTACATTTATAAGTAAATTTAAAATCTGTTGAAAGATACCTAAAATATCAAAATATTCAGCAATCGTTGATATATCTTCAGCGGTTAACCATTGGGAGTAATACTCATCGATAGTGTCTTTAAATGAACTAAAATGATCGGTGTTGCCTTTCCATAAGCTTTTCCATTCATCTCTATTTTTAGAAACAAATTGTTCTAGGAAAGCGTGCTTAATTATATTAAGTCGAGCTTTTAACATGTTTGAACTGATGCTTTTTTCTGATGTTGCAACAAACAATAAGTTTGCATCCTTTTCCTCTAAATATGACCATCTTAGGCCACCCATTTCGATGCTTTCTATCCCCTCTTTTAATTCATAGGTCGTAAACTGGTTTAGGGCAGCTAATAATCCACTAATAAGATCTTCATCTATTGGTAAATCCATATAAGCTTTGTATAACAGTGTTATACCGCTTTCTGAATCAAGAATCCAAATATTCATAATATGATGCGTTTTTAGAAATTATATTTAGATATATAAAAGTATGACTTAATAAATGATTATTTTTAAATAAAATCTAAATTCATCATAAAAAATCGTTAAGATCTTTGGTTTTGCAATATTTTTCAATATTCCTTAACATTTCAGAGATTTTCCTTTGCAGGACTAAATCACTTACACCACCCATGCTACTTAAAAAATCGCTGCTAAGCGTAAAATTTTCTATAAAAACTCCTACTTTTGATTTATTGGGAGATATTGGTTTGATACGTATTCTTCCTTCTAATTCTCGGACATCTTTATTATTTCTCACATTAAATTCGATTAGATGTCCTTTATCTGGATCTTGGCCCTGATCAGAAAGTACCAGTTCTCCTTCCATTTCGATTGGAATTTTTAATAAGTCTACTTCATCGTATATCTTAGTATGTAATACATTTGGTGCAGTAAATTTTGCTTCCATTTTCTTGGTGGGGTTAATCTCTTCCCAAAATTCTGGTACGTAGAGTGCTTTCAAGAGGTCATTGTCATTACAGTTATTTATTTCTAAAACTTTCGAGATTTTAACCGTAATTTTCACCTTAATTTATATTGAGTATGATTTACTAATAAAAATCGAAAGTTTTTAACCTTTTATGTTTAAATACAAAAATTAGAATGGTAGCCTCAGACTTCCTTGATTATTTCATCTTTTAGACGTTAAATCATTATTAGTTTATCATCATTGGCTCTTTCGCAAACTTCTATAACTTACAGAATTAGACTAATTTTAATGTTTCTATGATTCATTGGTCACGAAATAGCATACTTTTATCTAAATTTTGTTCTTCTTTACAATTGGGACATATCCAAGTTGAATCGTTTTTTTTAATCGAATTTATGCACACATCACAAATAGTCGTGTTACAAATGCAGTAATAGCACCTATCTAGGATATCTTCACAATTTTTTCCACATATATAACAATTTGGAGGATTTTTTGACATCTCTATAGTACGATTAATATTCTTTTATAATATTCATTATTATGTTTATTATTAATTAAATTTAACAACATTTCTGAAGATAATGGATAAACTTAGGTCACGAATTCAATTACTTTCCCTGTTCATAATATTCTTCATTTATAAAGGTATTTACGCCATGTTGTCCAACAATCTTCCAGAATTTACGCTTTGGTTGCTCATCTCTATAATTTATGCGATATCTCTTATGATTTTATATATATCTATCAAGCAAAGAGAGAAACGTTAATTATGTTCACGATGCGATAAGAAATAGGCGAATACAAATTTAGGGTCGTTTTGATTCATTTACTTCTTTTTTTTAAAAATGTCAGGTATAAAACCCTCTATTCCTAAGCTTTTTAACACACTATCCCTAACATCTACTTGTACTCTCATGTCTTGCATTACTTTCAATGTATCTCCTAAAGTTTTTGAGAAAGTATCGCCCATTTCCTTAATAGAGTCTGATGTTAGTTTTAGAGATTCGCTTATTGCTAAATTAGTTTCATGCAATTCAACTGTTAACTTTTCCATTGCCTTTCTCATTTCTGAGAGTTCTTTTTTCAGTCCCATTACTGATCGAGATTAACATTTATTGTAATAATCTTCTAAAAGTAAGTTTGATATAAAGATTTTTTTTATCCGAGAGTCTAATGCATTATCGACTTTTATGTTTTATCAAATATAATCAATAGCCTTTTAAGAATCCGTTATTATGTAAAATCAATAATAAGAAGATTTTTGTGAATATTATGTCAGATTGGAAAAACAGAATTAAAAGGCCATATTCATATAACTATTACTCTACGGGCTGAAATACGTCTGATGGATTTATACAAACGATCAATTTTGTAAAACAAATACGGAAAGAAAAAAAAGCAAAAAAAAAAATAAAATAAAAAAAATCTCATAGATTAAATCAAAAATTATAGGATTTTATCTAAAGTTCCGCAAGAACTCGAGATTCTACTAAAAATTACTACAAAAAGAATTTTTAGAAATAAATGAATTAGTTTCGTGAACAGCAATAGCCTTCTAAAACCTTATTTTTCATAAAACACACCCTTAATTGGCTTATTTTTTCTATAATACATAATAGTATAATAGTGATAAAAACTTATGTCTGAAGAAGAGAACGAATTTGATTTCGGTTTTGATGATGATTGTTACTCAACCAGTTGATCTCTAATCAATATGTGGTACTTAAGAGCCTTAAAATTGCGAAAAACTGAAGAAAATAAAAAAAGCCCTAAAAATTAAACAAAAATAAATCTCGATGGTTAAATCGTTAAATGGTAGGATTTGATCAATAAGGTCCTTGCAGGGACTTGAGATAATACAACTTTTTTTTCTGAATTAAAATAATATTTTAATAAACTCTAAACTGGTTTTTTAGCACCTTCTCCGACTTTCCGGTAAGTAAAGCCTATATCTTCAACAGTTTTCTTATCAAAGATGTTTCTGCCATCAATTATAATAGGAGTATTTACTCTTTTTTTTAGATCGTTCAAATCTATATCGTAATATACAGAATGATTCGTAGTGAAGAGTAAAACATCCGCATTTTCTACAGCTTTGTTAAAATCGTTTGTAAGCTCTGTAAGGTTATAATCTCGCTCCTTTACATATGGATCATGTGCGAAATAGACAATATTGTGTGAATGATATCTAGTTTTTAGGATTTTTACTATATTCTCAGTTGGCGTATTTCGAGTATCGTCAGTATTTGCTTTGTAAGAGACACCTAAAAGAGTGATTTTAATATTGTCTACTAATCGATGTGATTCTCTAAATACATTTTCCATCAACTCAATCATATGATATGGCATGAAATCGTTTAATTTTCTCGCCTCAGGAATTATTTTCATTTTCGATTCGTTTATTCTCTCAGTGTATTTGTTAAATCCGTAGAGCAAAAGCCAAGGATCTTTTGTAAGGCAATGGCCTCCTACTCCTGATCCTGGATAATGCATCATTCTATCATGACGGTCATTGATTAAAGCGATAATTTCGAATATATTTCGATTAAAATCTTCACATAATAAAGCCATTTCATTTGCAAACGCGATATTCACATCTCGATATGCATTTTCTATGCATTTTGTTAGTTCGGCAGTAAGAGTATCAGTGATATGTAGCTCTTTTTTAACTACCTTGCTGTATAAAAATTTAGCTCTTTCATTGGCTTGTTCGCATCCGCCTCCTATTACGCGAGGAAAATCCACAATATATTCGATTAATTTTCCTGGCATGACTCTCTCAAACGAATAAACTAAATAAAAATCGACTCCTCTTTTTAGTCCACTTTCCTCCTCCAATAAGGATTGAACAATGTTATCTGATGTTCCAGGGGCAACAGTAGATTCAATTATTATTGTTGCTCCCTTTTTTATACGTTTGGCAATTCTTTTGGATACTTCCTTTAAAGACGCATATCTTGGAACTTTTTCGTCATCAACGGGAGTTTGAACATCGATCAAAATGAAATCAGCATCGCTTACATCCTCGTAGCTATCTGTAACTTTAAATTTTCCTGTTTTTACCACTCTCTCAATTAGTTCATCTAAATCCGGTTCTATTCCCTCGTAAGGATTCTTACCGTCATTGAGCCAATCTATTTTCCATGCTGATCTGTGGGACCTCCGCTGAATTCCTGTAACATAGAAGTCATCAACATTAGCTAAAAGTGCTGCCATAGGAATCCCAACATATCCCATTCCAATTACTACTATTTTTGTCGCCATTTTCTTAAACTAATACCGAGTATTATTTCTGAGTTATTATTGGAATAAATAAAACAAAGTTCAAAAAATTATAGATCAAAAAGTAAAAAAAATGATAAAAAGTTAATTATTCGTTTTTATAATTACTTCGGTTTCTTCTTATAAGAACCACCTTTTACGGATTTAAAGATTATCGCTATTATTGCTCCAGCAACAAAGCCACCTACATGGGCAAAATGAGCGGTTCCCGTTAACTGAAAGGAGAAAAATGCGTATGTTAATTCCGTGATAAAGTAGGTAATAATGAAGTAGCTTGCAGTTACTTTGCGCATATAAGTTCCGGTTGGAAGATAAAACTTATTCGAGGGATAAAGTATCGCATATACAGCCATAAGGCCAAAAATCGCTCCGGACGCTCCAAGTGAAGGGATAAATCGTGCTATTGTTACTCCCCAGACAGGAATGAAGACCGTACTCCAAGCATGAAGCAATGTAGCGAAAATACCCGATGCGAAATACGCTACTAAATATAGGAAATGCCCCATTGCGTGTTCACAATTATCCGTGATAACCAGGAAAAACCACATATTCATAATGATATGAACGATATCTCCATGCATAAACATAGAAGTGAAAATAGTCCATAAATTCACTCCCGCAAAAAAATCTGCCGGGACGAAAGCTGCTTCAATGTGCATTTGACCAGAGGGGTCCATCAATTGCCAAACGAAGAAACCTATATTTGCTATTAAAATTATAACCGAAAAGTATTGCTTAAAAAAAGAAATTTTGTCGTCAGTTGCTTCTAACACCATTTTACATCATTGATTAAGTATAATTTGACTATAATTAAATATAATAAATTGACTTAAAGAGTTATTTATTTTTTTTATTTAATTAATAAGTAATTGGAATGTAATTTCTTAGATAGTACTTAATCAACATAAATACATAAAAAATGTGAACTAGTTGTGTTTTTTTTCAAGGATTTCCTTAACATAAGCTGTAATTTCATTACCAGAAATTGCTTTAACCAAGTAACCATCTGCTCCTAATTCTTTTCCTTTTTGAATGTCTTCAAAAAAATTTTTCACAGAAAATAAAACAACAAGAATTTTAGGATATTTTGATTTGATTTCGGTTAAAATCTCGTACCCGTTTTTGCCACCAGGAAGCATAATATCAAGCAAAATAAGTGCTATCTCGTTATGCTTTTCTTCTACTATATTTAAGGCATCGAATCCATTACTACAGGTAATTGTTTCGTATTTCTCCAATTGTAAAAACTTTTCAGTCAAAATTGTAATATCTTCCTCGTCGTCGACTATTAATATCTTTTTCGCTGTTGACATTGAAACTCTAATTCCAGATAAATCTAGTTTTTATTTAAAATTCTTAAATTTTAATCTTATTTTAATAGCTACCTAATAATGTTTCATTTTAGTTATATAAAAAGTATACATGATTCGCATGTTTTGATCGCTAGTCTCGATCAATTTTTTTGTTTAAAAAGGGATTGATTCTAATGCGATTAGGCATTAAGAGATACTATAAAAGGCAGATAATTTAAAGAATAATCATTATAACTCAATTATTTAAAATTTCCTTAATGTAAGATCTAAGCTCGTTTCCTGAAAATGGTTTAGTTACGTAGCCATCAGCACCTAATTCATTGCCTTTTTCTTTGTCCTCCTTAAAGCTCTTAACTGTAAAAAGAATTACTTTAATATCTTTATAAGAATCCTTTGATTTAATGGTTCTCAGAACTTCAAATCCGCTAAAACCACCAGGCATCATAACATCTAACAATATTAATACGATTTCCTCATATTTTTCTTCTAAGACTTTTAATGCCTCTTTACCATTATTACAGGTAATGGTATTGTAATTATCAAGCTGTAAAAATTTTTGAACGAGACTAACAATGTCAGGTTCATCATCACAAATAAGAATAGAATTTTTATCTGACATATCAAATCTAACTTCTTTTTTTCAATTAATTGTATAAAATTTCGTTTAAATATATCAACTCATTTAACTAATATATATGTATACTTTTTACCACTCTGAGTTTTTATTCTATTATGTCCAATCACGATAGTACTCCAAAATTCCCTGACTCTTATCTTGGGAATAATTCTGTGGACTATGATTCATCAAAATGGATGGAGAGAAATCAAAAAAAAACTACACTCCTATGTTTGCAATATTTATATAACGAAAAATTAGATAGACTAGAGAAACCGAATTTTTTAGAAGAGGACCCTTCTTTCATCGTTGATTTAGGTTGTGGAACTGGATTTTCCACAGAGATTTTAGTAGAAAGAGGGTTTAGAGTAGTTGGAGTCGATGTTTTACACGACATGCTTTCAAAAGCAAAAACTAAGATGAATCATATGAGCAATCAAAACAATCTCCAGCTCATTCTAGCAGACATTAATTATATACCATTAAGAAACTCTTCAATCAATCACGCAATTTCTATTTCAGCCTACAATTTCATCACCCATAGAGCAGAGTCGATTCGAGGCAAAAGGAAAATTGCAAATAGCTGTTCAAAACATTTGTATCAATTGCTAAAGCCATATGGCCGAATTATAATTGAATTTTACCCTAAAGACGATAGCGAGCTGGAAATATTTACATCATCTTTTAGTACTAATGGATTTAATGGTTTTGTCATCAAACAGAATCCTAACCAGAAATCGGGACAGACTTTCTTATTACTAAAAAAACAATGAATTATTATTGAAAAAATCGGTTTGAAAAATGAAGAGGATCCAGAGCATTGATATGATTCGAGGATTTTGCATATTTCTTATGGTTTTCGGACATTTACTTGATTGGTGGATAATAGATACAGATAGATGGTTAATATTTTATTTGTTCTCGTTTTTAGCATCAATAGCTGCCACGGGATTTCTACTGGTATCTGGATTCAGTGCAGCAATGGCGTATAAAAGTAGAGCTGAAAAGGCAGGAACTTCTACTGATATAACTATGAGCCAAGCGAGAAATATCTATTTTATTAGAGCATTATTAATATTAGGAGCAGGTATAATTTATAATACCGCAATCGCTTTAGCATTGAACGACTTGAGGTGGATTTGGGCATGGAATGTTCTCCAAACAATTTCAATTTCTCTCCTACTGGCGTGGCCTTTCTTAAAAACCCCAAAATACTTACGAATTGGTTTAGGAATCGGATTATTAGTTATTAACGAATTACTTTCACCATTTCTGCTCACCTATAGAGACCAAATGAATATTTATGGAATTTTATTTTACATATTTTACAATCCTATAGAACAATTTACGATCTTATCTTATTTCGCAATATTTCTAATCGGAACTATTGTTGGAGATTTCCTCTTTAACATCAATATAATCAAGGATCAAGAGGAAAGGGAGAACAAGATTAAACGCGTGTTTATAAGGACGATATTGATAGTAGGAGTAATGCTTACTTCATTCGGAATTATTTATCGTTTTTATGATTTTATTTATCGCCGAACTCTTTCGGCTATGGTTTACTCAATTGGAGCTGTCCTTATTTTATTTTCAGTTCTCTTATATCTCGAAGAATATGAGAAAATTAAACTGAAAAAAAGGTATAGGTTCTTCTTTTATTTTTCATATTACTCTTTTACTATCTACATAACTCATGATTTGTTGTATTTTATATTTTTTCAGCAATTAAACGCTATAAATATCTGGTTAGCTGCTATTGGGATAATTGTATTGATAATCCTTTTGTTAAAGGTTATGCACAAAAAGTTAGGAATAAAGGTCTCTTTGAAAGCACAGTTGGGTATCTTGAGTTTGATAATCGTAAATAAAATTGATGAAAAGAAAAGATGAAATTAGATAATTAAGTTCTTTTAGGGTATCAATGATAAAATTTATTATATTTTAATAATTTCAATAACTACTTACTTAAAAAAAAAAGTTTAAAAAATGCAACAAGCACGTATAAGACTTAGTAGCACTCAATTACCAGCTTTAAAAGCTGTGTGTGAGCAAATAGAAAGCGTGTGTAAGAATCAAGGAATTAGAAAA
>JAGXNZ010000143.1 GCA_019894655.1 Promethearchaeota archaeon
GGAGTAGTGTAAATAGCAATTTTCTCTATAACATTTACTAACAAAGTGCTTTTCTTAAAAGATTGAATTTAAATGGAAGAAGGCTAAACGGGAAGTAGATATTAATGTTAAAATTAAAAAAAGTAATTCCAAGGACATTTGAGCAAATATGTTTAGATAAATTGAAGGAATTAGGTAAATCTACTGCTAGTGAATGGGCAAGTGCGATGGGTTACGAAACCCATAACGCTCTGGCTAAAGTGATTAGAAGAATCGCTAAAGAAACACCTGATAAATTAATAATTAACTATGACCGAAAGCCTAGATATTATCAAGCTATTTAAAACTATTAAATTTAATCGTCACATAATTCTTTTCTCTTTAAATGCGAATTTAATTTTGAAAATACCCCTATAATAAGGTTTAATTCTTTTTTTGATACGAACGCTCTCTCAAATACATTTTTAAAGGCGAAAATGATATTTTCTTTTCTATAAGTGCGAACCCGTAGATTCACGATAACGCTCTTTATAAGTTTATAGAGTATTTGTTTTTCTTCATTGTTGGCAATCAAAACGGGTTTAAGACCTCTTCCTATTTCTAGAATATGAATTTTTTTATATATTTCATATAAAATTATACCACATGCGTGAGCAAGATTTAGCGTTGGATAGTCTTCATCAGAGGGTATCCTTAAGGCAAAATCTGTCATTTCGATTTCATCATTCGTAAGACCGTGGGACTCTCTCCCAAAAACTAAAGCGATTTTAAGCGACTTTTCTGAGATCGGCAGCGTTAATTCCGCTGGGAAAATAGCTAATCTTCTTATGTTTGTATAGTGCATTCCCTTTGCTGTTGATGCAATTTTAATATCGAATTTGTTCATTAATTCTTCAAAACCAAATAGATGGTCAGTTTGATTTTCAATCTTTATAATTTCTGCGTTAAAAAGGATTTCTTTACCTTGCATTGCGAATCCTTGAGAATTATAACTACGAATTTTTTCCACTTTTTCTATAGGATTATAGATAATCAAGTGTTCGAAATTAAAATTCTTCATAAGTCTAGCGATAGCCCCGATATTTGCTGCGTGTTCCGGCATGTTAAGTACTACTGAAAACTCTAAATTACTATATTCAGGGGCTAATTGAGTCTTTTTAAAACTCGATAGTTCTTTTCTCTGTTGTTTCTTATTCATTTTGTTTTTGGTATACTAAACAAATTTTAATTGTAAGCTAAAATTATTGTTCTATTACATTCCTTTCTCTTAATTTTCTTCTAAATATTTTACCTACTGTGGTTCTGGGTAATATATTCAAAAATTCTATTTGGCGAGGGTATTTATATCCAGCTAACCTTTCTTTAGCCCAATCAATAATGTCTCTCTCAGTTATATCGGTATTCTTGTATTCTGGTTTTAGAACTACAAATGCTTTAATAGTTTCTCCAATGTTTGGATCTGGTGCCGATACAACACCAGCTTCGAGAATTGCTGGATGCTCATATAATTTTTCTTCGACTTCACGCGGCATTACTTTATATCCTTTATATTTAATTATGTCCTTTGCGCGACCTTCAATATAAAAATAGCCTTGTTCATCCATCCTTGCTAGATCTCCTGTTCTTAACCACCCGTCAATAATCGTTTTCTTTGTTTCTTCTGGGTTTTTCCAATATCCCTTCATTACCTGAGGTCCTTTTATTAGTAATTCTCCAATTTCACCAGCTTCTAGTTCTTTTAAAGTATCAGAATTAACAATCTTAGCATCTGTATCTATAATTGGAACGCCAATGCTCTCAGAGCGGATTTCTGGCATCCATTTAGCCGCTATGTGTGTAATAGGTGAAGTTTCTGTTAACCCAAAGCCTTGTCCTACCTTTATTCCAACAATTTTTTCCCATTTCTTAGCTAATTCCGGAGGTAACGAGGCTGAACCTGAATTTGCTTCTTCGAGACTAGAAAGATCTCTTTCTGTGAAATCCGGATTATTTATTAACATTTGATACATAACCGGGACTCCAACATAATTTATAACTTTGTAATATTCAATTGCTTTTAATATTTCAGAAGCGTTAAACGAAGGAAACATTACTAACATTGCTACCCCGAAAACTGCGGCTATCATCACTAAAAATCCAAAAGAGTGGCATAAAGGTATAACTGATAAAT
The DNA here is from genome assembly GCA_019894655.1 of Promethearchaeota archaeon. The sequence goes on from JAGXNZ010000143.1 coordinate 2,150, forward strand.
TAACCGTTTTACCGATATTATCCTCTCCCTCTTCTGATTCACCAGCCATTAATAATGTTGAGAGCGTGCAGGAAACCAGATTAGTATGAGTTAACATTACACCTTTTGGTAATCCCGTAGTTCCACCAGTAAATAAAAGAGCAGCAAGATCGCTTGAAGGATCTATGTCTACATCTGGACGAATGGGTGCTACACCTTCGATAAACTCCTCGAAAGTTATAGTCCCTTCTTTGGCTAAGGGTGCTTCCAAAAGGATTATATTTTCTATACTCACATCCTTTTGTGCCTTTTTCATTGTTCTAAAATTACTCTTGTGAACAAAAACAGTTTTTACATTTCCAGATTCTCTGATGATGTGAGAAACACTCGCTTCCTTAAGTAGTGGGTTAATAGGTATGACGATAGCACCAGTTTTCATAATTCCAAGGCAACAAAATAAAAATTCAGGACAATTTCCTGTCATGATCCCTACTGCATCCCCTTTTTTTGTACCCAACTTATACAAAGCGTTAGAAATTTTATCTGAAATATAGGTTAACTCGCGAAAAGTATATTTTTTATCAGTTGATTTGTGATAAACACAAACATTGTTTGGATAATTCTTAGCAGATAATCCTATAAGCTCGTGAACCGGAATTGGATCAAATTTTATTGATTTAGGGACATTAGGAGCTCTATATTTTAGCCATGGGCGATTTGAATTTTCAATATAAGGAGATTCGTTTTCATAATCGTAAAACGGTTCCCAATCTGAATAATCCTTCATTTTTCACACAAAATTAATTTTAATAGAATTGAATAATAAACAATTTTATTCTAAGGATATAAAAATCTATTTGTTTACCATAGAAAAAAAATCTTTAAAATTAATTAAGAAATATTAATTTTATAAAAAATTTAGAATTATATCGTTAACTTCCGACGCTCTTGAAAGCGTCATAAAATGACCTGCTTCACTAATAACTTTCAATTCGCTGTTAGGGATTCTTTTATGCATTTCAGCCATAACTGAAACTGGAGTTTGCCGATCATGTGACGCTGCTATTAGAAGCGTTTTATTTTTAATTTCATGCAATTTTTCTAGAGTATAATGTGTTTTCATAGCCTCTGCTTGATTTATTACATCCTCAGGCATTGATGGATTAATCGTGCTTTCCCTGATTAAATCTTCCTTAGAAAAAATGTCAAAAAATTTCTTACCTGGATTAGCCTCCATTTCTTTTCTGAACTTTATGTGAAAGACCCAACGCGATTTTTGCTTAAAGGCCTTTAGTGGGTCGTGTTTAATCGTCTCAATCTCTTCAAGGCGCCCTTTTTTAGGAATTTCGACCCAATCTGGGTCAATTCGTCCGAAGTTAGTAGCGATCAACACTAATTTTTCGACTTTTTCGGGATATTGTAGCACAAAATGTTGGGCAATCATTCCGCCAAAAGAGCGACCTATTAAATGAACTTTTTCAATACCAATAAAGTCCATTAAGCCCTTCACATCTTCAGCTAGCATTTTCATAGTGTATGGAATATTAGGTCGATCAGACTCTCCAGTTCCTCGGAGGTCAAATGTGATGGCTTGGAATTTTTTACTTATAACTGCTACTTGAGTTTTCCATATTTCTTTTTTTGCGCCAATTCCATGTATAAAGATAATAGGAAAACCCGTTCCGTAAATTTGATATGACAGTTTTAAACCGTTAATCTTTGCGAAATTCATAATTTCAAAATTTCTATTTTTTAATAACTAATATATTTCAGTATTAGTATTAAATTTAAATTAAAAAAAAATAAAGATTCGATTAAAAATATATGAAAAAAATAAAAAATTCATAAGTTAATTTTATTTATTGTTTCTTATACTCTAGAATGTTGCCCCCAGCTTCAATATAATCAATATATTTTTTTAAACCTTCTAAGGTTAAATTTGCAGCTTCCTTGAATTGCTTTTTAAACTTCTTATCTTCAAATTCAACCCATAGTTCAACTTTAGATATTGGTAATTTTTCTTCCAAAATATATCCCATTGAATGCAAATCACTTTGTTCCATTCTCCATTTAATATAGACATCTTTAACACTCTCTATTTTATTAATAGTCATATCCCCAATTGTTGATTTTAGTAAATATTTATGTTCTTCAAGTACTGTTATTTCATTTACAATTGGGTTCCATTTTACCGTCTGTTCTCCATCTGTTAAAATATTATAAATTTTCTCAGGGTTAGTTTCAATTTTTATATTTCCTGCAATTTTAGGCAAAAAACCACCTCAATTATAGATTACAATAATATCTTTTTTATACATTTGTATAAATATGTAATTCTTATATAATGCATGCAAAAATTTTGTATAACTGCACCTACCTTTAATTTCTCGTGATAAAAATTTGAATTTTATTATAAATTTTATTAACGCACGCTGGAATTCCTTAAAAGTGCCAAAAAAGGTGTTGTGGCAAATTTCTTCCATAAAAATCTCTAGAACCACTCCATTAGGTTTAAATCGGGGGAATAGGTGGCAAAAACATGAGCTCAAGTTGATTTAGCTTGGATTAAAGAACTTTTACATAGAGAAGTAACGATAATGGGTAACCTAAATTATAATAAACTTACAGTAACTGATCCCAAACAAGTTTCAGATGACTTCACTAAAAAATTAAAGATAGCTGCTGAAGGAGGATGATATTAGCTAGCATTTGGTTGCGAAATTCCCACGTGAATTACCCACAGACAATAAAAATGTTATTACGAGAACGCTAAAAATGTCTGGAAAATAGCCGATTTAATAAAAACTTATTTTTTTAACTTCTTCAATAACATTCCCTACTTATAATATACAAATAATTAAATCATTATAATAGGATATTGTTTATATTATAGATAATAATTATTTAATCAAATCGAGTTAATTTTTATCGAAAATATAGTAAATAATCGTAAAATAAAAGAAAAACAAGCTGATTTGAATGGTAGAATATTCTCAAATATTGCAAAATCTCGAGTTTATTAACATCAGTACAGATGAATTTACTATATTTGAATGGAAACCTCCAAGGTCATATAAAAGTTTTATACTAGACCTAAATATTGTTAAACAAAATCCTGCGAGTAATATTTTTTTCCATATTTCCAAAGGGAACATGAAAATTGTGCATATTCGCATAAATAATTTGATATATACAGCAGGTTCTAATAATAAAGTTCAGTTCCAATTGCTTGAAGCTTTAATAGAAAAAGTGAGCGTAGAATTTAATGTAAAATATGATGTTGAGTCATACATATCATATGGTAACTTTTCTACGACAATGTTTAATGCGTTTAATAAAAATATTGAAGATATAATTGCGGGCTTTAATGAACTTGGCACAGTAAGAGAGCTTAAAGTGCCATGCATGGTGTGTAATACTGTCCTTCCTATCATCGTAAAAAAAAGTTTTATAGAAAACGCCGAATCTTACCCCGTACCTCTTGTATATACTCACAATGGTCATGCGATTCTTTGTTTTATTGACAAAAATTACGATATTAGGGGTGTAGAGTTAGTTAACATTACCGGATGATTTATTCTAATATTAAAATAGATCTTTTCAGAATATTAATCTAATTCCATTTTACATAGAATTAAAAAACGGATATTTTTACCAATAGATATGGCACAAGATAAGAGACCAGAGGAAGAAGTCTTTTTTGAAGAAGTTATTAAAAAAACTAAGACAGGTATCACTTTCCCTAAAGAATTAAGAGAATCTTTATTCAATGAAGAGACAGAAATATTTTTTAAAATAATAGTTCCAAAAGAAAAAGATAAGATTATTTTAGAAGTGTTAACAGAGGAAGAAGCAAAAAACCAAATTGTAAAAGCAAAAGAATCAAAACCAAAAACTTCTACAAAATCTACTCCAAAAACCAAGGATGAAAAACCTTCAGATAAAATTGCTCCGAATTGGGGTGAATATTTCATCTACGATTTTAAAAATAGAGAAAAAGTTCAACCAATTTTAGAATCAGCATTTTATAAATTCGCAGAAACTCCAATTAATATGGAAGATGCTATGGGAAGGATTAAATATGCTTTAGTTTCGTTCTTATCGGGAACCAAAACTGAAAATGCTAAGCTATACTTTTCGATTATCAAACTACTTATTGATATCGTAGAGAAATTTGATCAACCTAATCTAATTGATTGGATATTCGAAAAAATTGTAC
>JAGXNZ010000144.1 GCA_019894655.1 Promethearchaeota archaeon
CGCACTTGGTCCACCTTCACGGTTCGTTCGAGCCCCTATAACCGAATTAGAGTAACACACAGCACTACTTTCAGCCCAAGCTATATGTTGACCGTAATGAGGGGCGTTTCCTATAAGGTATGGAGTGCAAGAACATGTAGTTATAATTCCCATTTTAGCAAAAGTGTCGATGGCTCGATTTTGATTTATTGCAAACTCTTCATCTATTCCCAATACTTGCCAGTTTTCACGATCCATCCCTGCCGGATTTAACGTCGTTAAAACTTTTACTCTCCCATCTTCAGCCATTTCGGTAAGAAATTCTAAACCAGCTTCTCCTAAATTAGCGTAGGAAACACCTGCTATTTGGACGCCATGAACTTCAATCATGTCTTCCGCTTCAAAAATCTCACCGAGAGTGGTTAGAATCTCCATCGATTTTTGCGCAGCCTTACCGTATTTCCCTATAAGCATATCTTTTTCTTCTTGATTTAGCCTCATGCAATTAAACTCCTATTTGGTAAAGTACTTGTCAAGATTAACCTTTGGAAAGTCAGCAATCTCGAAACTTTTTCCTTTAATGACCAAAGGTTTGGTTAAATCGAAACCTATCTTAGTCGTTAATTTTGTTCCAGGTTCCGCGCTGGGGTCTAAACTACTCCCTGGTTCTTTATCTTTTATAATCATTCTAGTATCACCTTGAAACCTTGTAGCCATTGCCCACTCTACGGAAAGGGGATCATATATATTTATGTCTTTATCAACAATAAAAATATGTTTGCAGCTTCCATGGCCAGCAAATGCTCCATAAATCGCATTTTTTCCATCTTCTTCAGAAACTTTGTCAATTTGTACGATGGCATGAAGCCACGAACATCCTCCGGGATTCACATTAACATCTAAGCACTTTACACCACTCTCGTTTACTTTATTAAAAATAGTTGGTTCACGAGGCATACCCATTAAAATTTTATGTTCGAGGGCACCTGGTAATAATGCTTGCCAGATAGCATCTTTTCTGTGTGTTATCTTTTTCACTTCGAAAACTGGCTCTTCTCTTATTGCGTCATATGTTTCTGTTAGGTCTACAAATGGACCTTCATCGTGTTTTTCTTCAAGTATGACCTTTCCTTCTATTATAAATTCGGCTTCAGCAGGAATTAAAAGATCTACAGAGTGTGCTTTAACAAGATTTAATGGCTCGAGGGCATTTGCAATTTTTAATTCGTTAAAACCTATTTCTACCGAAGTAGCCCCAGCAATCAGAACATTTGGAGTGTTACCTATACAAAAAGCTACCTCCACCTCTCCATTCTTTTCTAAAAATGTGTGAAAATTCCGCCCTCGGACTATTCGAATGGCAAATTTATCTTTCGAGAACTGCATCGCGCGATGAAAATCCAAGTTCTGACCATAATCGGGATCTTTGGTAACAACCACAGCTGAACTAATGTAATTTCCACCGTCACGATCGCAATGAAATAGTATTGGAATTTTATCTAAATCTACATTTGGTTCAATTATTTCTTGACAATGGGCATTTTTTATAACCTCTGGTTCTGAACTCTCTAAAATTGCTCTCGAAAGCATCGGAATTAAGTCCGATGTGGATACATTGAAATAAGATGCAATAACATTTTTGGTACAGAAGACATTTCCAACCACCCGAAAGTCTGATTCTTTAACATTATTAAACATTACGGGAGTAGGTTCCATTCCTTTCAGTATACCAGAAATCTCTAGTTTTTTTGAAACTTCAACATCTACTTTCTTTAGTAGCCCTTTTTCATCTAAACCTTCTAAATAATCTCTTAAACCCATACTTCACATCTCTTATTATTATTATTTAGCGTGATAGTTTACAATTAATTAAGTTTTTCTAGAACTATTTGTGATACACTTTTTATAAAACTAAAGGTTTTTACTTTTTGAAATTAACTCAATAATTTCTTTCGCATAATCTACTCTTATTTTTTTGTCTTTTACCATCCTCGTTGCTACTTCTTCGATAATTTCCTCTGACGCACCCGCTAATTTCGCGATATTTCTAGAATGTAACGACATATGACCTTTTTGAATGCCTTCCGAGGCTAAGGCCCTTAGAGCGCCTACATTCTGAGCAAGTCCAAGAGCAGCAGCCACTTGGGCAAGTTCTCCCGCACTTTCAACCTTTAAGATTTTCAATGCTAGACGTGCCATAGGATGGGTTCTTGTTATCCCCCCGATTATCCCAAGAGCAAGAGGAATTTCTATTTCCCCTACTAAATTTCCCTCAGAATCCAAATCAAATTTCGTCAAGGGTTTATAACTACCGCCTAAAGACGCATATGCGTGTGCTCCAGCTTCAATTGCTCTGGTGTCATTTCCCGTTGCTAAAGTTAAAGCAATTACTCCATTCATTATCCCTTTATTATGCGTCGTTGCTCTATAGGGATCAGCGCGTGCAAATTCGTAAGCGTTTAATATACCTTCTACGACTTCCTCTCCGCCTAAGAGGTTCTTATCAAAAATGGCTTTAGCTTTTGCAATTCGATGAGTAGCTAAATTGGATACAATTCGCAAATAGATTTTCGAGTTACATAGATCCTCAATATAGGGAGTAACGGCTTCAGCCATGGTATTTACTACATTAGCACCCATTGCGTCTCGCACGTCAACAAGGAGATGAAGAATTAACATTTTCCCTTTCCTCGTTTCTATTTCTCTAACTTCAAGATCTTTCGCACCCCCTCCTAACTGACAAAGTAAAGGGTCTTGCTCGTTTGCAATGTTCAAAATCTTTTCTTTATTTTTTGCAATATTTTCTTTTGCAATATCGATATCTTTTATCTTAGTTAGCTGAATTTGAGAGATCATAATGGATTTTACCTCATCTGACACAAAACCACCATGTTCTCTTGCTATCTTTGCAATTTTTGATGCAGCGGCTACAACTGAGGGTTCTTCAATAACCATAGGAATGATATAATCTTTACTATTTATCTTAAAATTAAAAGCGAGACCCAATGGTAGTTGATAACTTCCTACCACATTTTCTATCAAGCGATCAATTTGAGATGGTGAAAAATATCCTAGTGTCCTCATTAATTCGTGCTCTTCTTGATTTAAATTTAGCCACTTAACTAATTGATGCTGTCTCTCCTCTAAGGACAATTTATAGAAACCTGAAATATCTGAACTAAAATCAGTCAATTCATTACTCACTCCTTTATTTTTTATAACTCTATATGCTAGTTCTTATATTCGTTATATTTCAAGTTAAATGTGATTGTTTATTAATAATTGTACGAGTTTCTATAGGAAAATTATTGAAAGAAAAAATACAATTAGCAATAAGATTTATTAGATAAAAATTAATAAATCTTCTGAACGGGGTAATACAAAGGACTCCAATTTAACAACCCGATTGCGTTGAAGTTCGTTTCTTCTTTATTCTCAAGCCGCCTTATTTCGTATTCTAAACAAGCTCCTTCTTTCACATTACCAGCAATTCGTACTAACCCATTATAAAGGAAGTTTAGGTTGTTCTCATTAGGATTTTCAATGGGTTTGGATTCTAAAACTGCATAAAGAGGGAAAAACTTCTTGTGCAATCCCGTATGACCTTTTGGACAATGGTTCAATCCCTCAATATTAGGAAGTATGCATCCTTCGTCGCAGAAGTGAAGAGTAAAACCTCGGTTGTTATTTTTTTTGTGCTCAACAATTTTGCCTAAAACTGTTTTAGGAGCAAATTCACCATTTTTTATTTTTTCGTACTCTTGAATGGATTTTAACTCCTTATTCTCAATAAAATCGCTAATTTGAGGGCTCTTATCAACAACTCTTTTAAAATTACTTTTAACTTTTAACAAACCAGCTATGCATGTAGCCCCTGAGCCATAAGAACCAAAGTAAATTGTGTCGTTTACTCGAGCATAATTTTCGAGAATAAAAATAATCTGAGCCCAAATTGAAGCATTATACATATTACCAAAATGGGAAGGGACTCTTAATTGGGGAAGTACTTTCTCTGTAAAATTACCTATGAGTTTATACGAGATGTTTTCTAATGTTTCCGATGAATAACCTCTCTCTTTTAACTTTAAATATAACCACTCAGGTAGCACTGTAATATCGTGCATAAAGGCATCGAGTTTCTTAAGTATAGAAGATTTTATATGATTCATATTTATTTTTGGAAGATCATTAATGTGTCTTATCCATCGCTTTTGTATTATCTCTTGCATGATTTTAATGGGTAACTTTGAGAAAGGGGCATGAAAAGTATAATAATCTGCGTGGAAGTCACCAATGCTATTTACTAAATCGTCATAAGCTTTTAATTGGAAATCTAGGTATGTTTTAACTGAATAGGAACCAAAAGCTTTAGCGTTTTTATCGTTAGCTGCGCGGAAAAAATCATCAACATTTCCCGATACTTTACCGAACTTCTCACTGAAAGACGCAATCCTAGGGTTCCTAGAAATTACTAAAGCAACCGCTCCTGAGCCTTGAGTTGCTTCGCTTGGAGATCCCAAGTGATAGGATGATATATCTGCGCTAATGACAAGCGCTTTCTTTATTATATCTTTTTCGATTAAGGCAATTGCATTGAGAAGTGCTAATGTGCCTCCTGCGCAGGCGTTGTATGAATCCATTGTAAACGCGTTGGGCGATATCTCTAACAATTCGGCAAAGATGTTCGAAACTGACTTGACAGCATAGGTAATAGTTTCAGTTCCTACAAACAATGCGTCTATACTTTTAGGATTTATGCCACCTTTTGTTAACGCTTGATATCCTGCCTTCAATCCTAACGAAATGATATCCTCGTTAACTTCGGGCACCCGCATCTCGTGAGCCATTAATCCTTTACTAAATTTATTAGGATCAACATTTCGCTTCAGTGCTAAGTCGTCCAACTTTATGTAGTACTTAGGTGCGTAAAAACCGACGCTATCAATACCAACATTCCCAAACAAATACTCGTTGCCAATCATTACCAAAATCTTTAAATTTTTCTACAACATTTGTAATTTAAGCGAGATTAAATTATTTTCTCTTATAACCGATAAATAATTTTAATTATTTGACGATTAATTTTTTTTACTTAAAACATTATTTATATGTATAAATATTATTCATACTAAGCAAGGTGCTTATTTAAGAATTGCGGTTAATTTACTAATTTCAATAGTTCATACTCGGATTGATATGGTTTAGCTTTTCTAAAAAAAACTTTTCTACTTTTTTCCTCTTAAATTTTCTAATTATTAATCATAAAAAACAGATTGTAAGAGAGAAACCTAATATATTGGCTATTCTGCATAGAAATCAAAATTATAATATGGTATTCACAATAATTATAATTATATAAGCGGTCTTCATCGTAAAAATCTCTTTAAAAGTTATGACATCTTGGAAGAATTAAAAGGCATTGCAGAAAAAAAATTGCCCAAACATGTTGGTTTAATATTGGACGGAAATTAGAAGTACTTTCTACTTTTAAACGAAAACCGCCGTTGGGCAGTAAAAAATCTGCTTGGTGATAATGTTGGTCATCTTATTGGGTATCAAAATCTAAGAAAGAGGCTTTTCGATTTTTTTGAAGCAGGTATACAGTATTTGAGCATCTACGCCTTGTCGCTGGAGAATTTACGAAAAAGAAGCGAGGAGGAGATTAAGTATATTTTTGGAATCATTTTAGATGCTGTTGACGCGGTCGTAAAGGAAGCGACTGTCAAAGAAGAGAAAGTGAATTTTAACGTAATTGGGCGGGTTTACTTATTACCTGAGGAAGTTAGAGATAAAATTAAAGAGTTAATCGATTTTACTAAAGCTAACGATCAAAATTTCATTAATTTATGTATAATGTACGATGGACAAGAAGAGATCGTAGATGCAGTAAAAAAAATTATTAAAAATGGCGTTAAAGAAGAAGAAATTAATAAAGAAGTTGTTAAAAACCACCTCTATACTCGAAATTTTCCTGAAGTAGATTACATCATACGAACGGGAATGGAAGATGGTGCAAGGATTTCAGGATTTTTATTATGGGACGCATCTTATGCAGAATTCAAGTTTAGGTCAGATTTATGGCCTGATTATAGTAGGGAAATGGTAATAGAAGATCTAAAAGATTTTTCTAATAGAACTAGAAGGAAGGGAAAGTAATCTTTTTTCTTAAGTAAATATTTAAAATCAATAAGTTTTATATTGATGATATTAAGATAATGAAGCACTTCATCACTTCATTAACATTCTAATTAAACCGTAACAAATATCAATTTTGCGCAATTTAGCATAACACTAATACCAAATATCCTTTCAATTATGTCAACTCAAGAACCTAATCACATTATTTCGATAAGCGTGAAAAAATTCCCTCAAAACATTTTACTACCTAATGTTGAAAATCTGGTTTCCTTAGAAATAGTTAATCAATCCGACAATGAAGAACATTTTAAATTCGTTTTTGAGGGAGAGCATCTTGAAATCGATGTTGAACCAAGTGAATTTAAAGACGAGGTTAAATTTGCTCCGAGCGAAGCCAAAACGATAAATTTAATGCTAAAACCTGTCAGAGACGGTTTTGGTAAGTTAATAATCAACGCTTATTGGATGAAGCTAGTATATTACACCGTGAAGGTTCAACACATAAGAGAAACTATCACAACGAGCAAAATAAACTCCATTTTGAAGAATAAACAATTTCTTCAACGCACTGAAAGTGATAGGTTTAATTTCAACGATTATATTATTACGTCTAATAAAAGTGACACTAAGAAAATTGAGAAACAACTTAATGAGTTAATTAGAATTTCTTCTGAACCTCAACTTGAAGTTCCATCTCCGGATAGTGAACTGCTAAAACCTAATACTGAGGTAATTAGCGGAAAAATTGATGACAAGCTTAAAATCCTCGCAAAATCTTATGTTTTTATTGGTGAATTTGAAAAAGCTCTTGAAACTGTACTGCAGATCTCTGACGAGAAAGAAAAGAGAGAACTATACTATGCTCTAATTAGAGTAAACGCGCCTAAAAATTTGGATGGGAGCTTGCAAACTGTTAAGAATCTAAAAGATTTTAAAAAAAAACATCAGATAATTAAAAACATAGCCCACGACTATATTGATATCAACCCCGATGAAATTCCTAAAATTATCTCACTAATTGAAGAACCAACGGTAAGGGAAAAAATACTTCTCGATATAATTTATGGTTCTCTAGAAAAAGAAGAGTCAATAGCTCTTAAGCTTGTAGAACAAGTTGAAGACGATATTATTAAAATTAAGGTTTTATTCAATATTATAAAAAAAAACCATGAAAAAAGTAAGGACGACCTGATTCTCGTTATATTAAAACAGATCGATCAGATTATTCTAAACTCCAAGAAAATAAAATTGTCAGAACACAAGTATAACAATCCTGCTTACGAATATTTCAAAGAAACTATTTGTATCTTGGCCGAATTAGATTGCCCTGAAATAGCGGATAAAACAATAGGAGAATTAAGTTCAGAAGAGCTTAGAGAAAATATAGCAAAAGATCTTTTCAACGAAATTTATGAATTAATTGATGAAAAGAAAACTAAAATAGAACCTATTGGTCAATTTTCTCAATTTTATGTATTGAATACATTTACGACTAATATTTCAAATGAAATACAAAATTTTTCTCACATTGGGGGAAATGTAAGTAAAAATGTCCTAGAAGGCAATTTTACTTTTAATATCGCTCTAATTTCTTTATTTAGTTATAATTTTAGCATTTTCCCATTAATAGAAAGAGTTTACTCGGAGTTGGCATATAATTCCGATAAATCCTTAGCTTATTATATCTTTCCTTCCATAAGCGATCACGATGAAGAGGAAGTAAGGATCATTCAACACACTCTAAAAAGATTTGTTCAACCTGAAAGAATAATAAATCAGTTAAAGATTTTTAATTTAGACTTCATACCGTATTTAGGAAAACCCACAGTCATTTTATCTTCTGTTTCAGAGGAAACTAAAACCATTAAATCGAAAATTATTAATATCCTTAAAGATGGCGTTAATGTGATAATAGATGATGATCTCTTTAAGGGAGGAAAAACGGTTGATACTATAGAAAGTATTTTTTACGGGAACAAATTTAAAATAATTAATATGGTGCTGTCCTATGAATTTATCAACGATTTCGATATATTTAAAAATTTAATTCAATCATTAACTTAATCTAATTATAATAAATGTGAACAATTTATGGCAAAAGATAAGAAGAAGAAAAAAAAGAAAGGGTCAAGTAAAGATGAGTATGGGACTTTCTCTCAAATGATGGGACAAGATTCAGATAAAAAGCTCAAATCTAAAGCGAGATCAGCTGGTGGACTTCCTTATGGTGTGAGTCTTGGCAACCCTGTAGATAGATCTACTGATAAATTATTTCTTGGAACTGACTACCGAGAAGTTTTAATACCTGAAAGATCGTGGGCAGAGATTCTTGCAGATATCGAACATTGGACGCCATTACCTTTCACACATGGCATAGAAATGGAATTAATTATCGCTGACGATGATGGGAA
>JAGXNZ010000145.1 GCA_019894655.1 Promethearchaeota archaeon
AGTTATAGCAAGCAATATGGAATGACATTTAACAGATTTTCAGGATTCCTTTATTACGATGAAGAAATGAATGAGAATGATGTCGAATCAAGAGCAGTTAGAGCCCTTGAGATTATTAAGAGAAAATTTAATATAGATCTTATTCTTATTAATGAATCCAATCCATACTTTTATCCATTTGTAGGATATTATCCTAATTGGGAATTATTTTTTTACGAAATTACTAATAATCTTCCTATGGACGGGTATTGGAAAGCTTTAGATATTGAACGATTAATATCAGAAGATTATATTGAAAGCCAGCATTTATCCTCAACATTTCTTTTGGTAAATTCTTTGGATTTACTAGATCTTGATATAACTGAATCAATTGATCAAGTGAACTTTAATTTTGATTCACTTGATTTAGAATTTTTAGAGAATTTTGAGGTTGATAATATCTTTGAGCAATTTTCAAACATTCCATCCTTGTTTGGGGACATTTCAAATTTTACTGATTCAAATCAAACAACGCAAGCGGATTTTGAGGAATTTGGCGAAGTGTTTAACACCCTAAATTTATCAAACGAGTCTCACTATGTAAGTTTAACGGTGCAATACGAGGGTTTAAGTGCAGGCATAAAAAAAATAGGCGAAGATGAATACACATTTAACTTATGGGACGCTCTAGGATATCAAGGAGACTCGCTTCAACCGAGCGAAAAGGTATTTATCGCGTTAACCGGAGCATTAATGAGCGAAATTGATATCAATATCTTTTGTACTGATATAGTAGATGTAACTCCTCAATATTTCACACTTTATGAATTTTTATTAGAACAAATAAGTTTGCTCTTGTTTTATGCAGGAGTTGATTTTGATGTTCAAACGCTAAAGGAATACTCATTTGAGTTATTTTGGGTAGACGAGAATGGGTTTAAACGCAGCTATATCAAACCTGTGAATTTGAACGAACCAACAAATTTTATGAATTTTCTGCACCTATTTGGATTCCAAGGATTACCGGGGATTCCTACCGGAATATTTAACCCTATTGAAGACTTTGAAATAACCTACAAAGTTTCGAATTCAGAACCAAATATACTTATTGTTAAAGAGTTAATTGGAAACAACGCATCGTACGGTGTTTATAACGATTTTTCTTTTAACATTACAGCTAAAAATGTTGGAAATGTAACCGCTTGGGGCGTTCCTACGCCGATCCCAATAGAATTAGACGATGTTTTTACACTAATTATTGGCCCGATCGGTGTTCTTCTAGGACTAGATGAAGACCTCAAAGATGCGATATGGGAAGTTGTAAGAGTTGAATATTCCGGTCAATACACTTCATTAGATGATTTTTTTAATTTTGATAAAAACCCTCGAATATTCTATTTTGATACTTCTGGAACGGGATTAGTCGATTCTTACTATCCTAATCTCAATAATTTAACTAATCTTCTACCTTACAATGAAAACATGAACGATGTGATTGATATAATATCTGGACCAAATGGTGATCCTCAACTAATTGCTGCTTTAGCATCAATAGGACTGACAGTTAATTCTCTAAAAGATACTTTTACAAACGAAGATAGTGTTTGGAATGACGATAACTGGAAACTAGAACCACAAGAAATAATTTCTTATACCCTAAATAATTTTTCTGTTGAAGAGTTTGACACATTTTCCTCTTTTTATAAATACAATTTCAGTATTAAAGAAACATTTCCTCCGCTACCATCAATAATATCAGGCGTTTCAATCGCAGATACAACTCCTCAAATGGCATTAAATGCAGATAACGAGAGCTGGATAGTAGAATCGGAAGAAAAATTTATCGACCAACATGAAATTGAAATTCAGTTCCTATTTCAAAATGAGACAGAAATAGATTTAGTTAATAACACACTCGATCGAGTTTCAATATTAGCTAATTTTAGTGATCCTAGTAATGTCTTAAGCTTTGAAGTGTTTAATTACACTACAGAGGAATTTCAAAATATATCTCAATATTTGACCTCATCAGTTAACAACACATCAACCTTTACATTTATAAAAAATCAGGGGACATTTAATTGGTTATTTGACCCTTCGGTCAGGCATAATCATACGATCTTATTAAAAATCAAAGGAACTAGCAGCAGTCTTTTTAATATTTCAATAAACGACATAGATATCGAATTATATTATAGAGATGTAAATGAATATACAGTATTAGGATCGAGAGCTATTTATACATCATCAAGTGGAATAGTTGAATATGTAAGGAAGTCGAATACTATATCTTTGAGTACTTATGAGATGTCATCACTTGTAGCTTATGCATATTTAACTAGTTATAGCTCAAATGTAGGAAATATCAATAACTATACGCTAATATTTAGGAATATTGGCTCTAATATTGCGAAAGATATTAGTATATCCATACCTATACCGGGTATAATTTATAATCCCCTTAATTTTACACTTGAGGAAAATTATCTGAAATATATTATCTCTAACCTAGCTCCTGGTGCAGAAGAAACAGTAGCATTTTCTTTTTATATCCCAAATTCTGCAATTCTTAGTAATATCATCATTAGTTATAACAACTCGGAGCACATTCAAAATTTAAATTCGACTTCTTTAGAGACATTTCCTAACGAAGTATGTTTCTCTGCTCCTGTTGATTACCTATCTCGTGTTCCCTACATTAAAACTGTAGAAATTTATTATGATACATCGAATTTAGCACTGGCTATAGGAGAAGAATTAAATTTGTCAATTTACATTAGAAACAAAAGCCCTGAAGGGATAAGTATTCAGAACCTGTCTATTTTGATGAATGATCAGTATGGTGATTTAGCGAGGGTTGACAATGAGACTTTAATATATGCAAATATTGCTAATAACGATATTAGTTCCGTTAATATCACTTTAATTAAAAAAGATTGGAAAGGATATTACTATCCTTCGATTAATTATTTCGAAAATTCGGATAATTCTTTAATCCAAATTGCCCAATCTAACCCAATTATATTAGGATTTGTTAATTTTTCTATTATAAAAACAGTTGATAAAAATCAAATAGAAATTGGTGATGTCATTAATGTATCGATTACAGTATGGAATATTGGAAATATTTGTGCAAAAAATATAACTATAAATGATGCTTCCAGTTTCACTAATATAGACTTTGAATTAGTAAGTGGGAGTCTTATAAATACAATATCCAGTTTATTACCTGGAGAACATATAACAATTTCCTATAAAATTCAAGCAATAACGCAAGCAATTGTAAAGCTCAAACCCGCTAGTATTGAATATTACTACTTAGTAAAGTCTATAGATACATCTAATTGGGTTGATATTAAAGTTATAATTCCCGTAAATATACAAATGTATTTTGTATTAGGTCCATCAATAGTGGCAACAATAACTTTGATTATTTTCATATGGAAAACTAAGAGATATGACACTAAAAAGTATGAACTTCAAAGAAACGAGTTGATGCTTTTTCAAATATCTCGTACGGATGCAATTCTAAAAATCGAAAATACTCTCAGAGATAGATTTAATATCATATCTAAGCCACAGGAAGAAGTAACTATAGAAAATGAAAATGAAGGTGAGATAGAGAACTGAATAAAAAAATTAAATTAACACTTGTTTTATTCATTATCTTCAGTTCCTCTATAGCATCAAATTTAATTTTAAATTTATTAAATTTAAATAATTACCATATAAATCCAATAAATCAAACAGAAAACAATGTTTATCCACATGCCTCAAATAATGGCATGAAAGCAATCATAGTTTTCTTTAACAATTCCGTGTATGATGTTAACGCTAAAAGTAGGTTTGAGTTTTATGGAGGGAGCTTAAAAGAAAATGAAGACTGGAATGGTTTGTTTAGCAACTTTTCTGGATTCGCTGGTTTAATTCCTATGGAAAATATAACTGCATATACCAGTGAATATCCAGACATAAATATTAACACAGATGAAATTATTGAAGTTCAAATGAACTATGCAAGTATTCAAACCCAAGCTGTTAACTCATCGTGGTATGCAAATGGCTATAACGGTAATACAGATTCTTCTGTTGCCGTTTTGGATAGTGGTGTAAATCCTAACCATGATTTTTTACAAGGAAAAATTATTGGATGGCAAAATTTTGTGGATCAAGAAATCATTTCTGATAATAACGGTCATGGTACATTCATTTCTTCAGTTATTACGGGCACGGGGACAAAAAATTTTAACTCTTCTAGTCCATCGATCGTAAAATTGCACGGGAATTATTCTCATTTAGATTTTTTTGACGAATATTTACCACCCAAAAATTATTCAGTCAAGATTTTTTCTGCTAATATTTCAAAAACAAATTCGTATATTGTAATAAATTCCACTAGTAAATTTGAACTAGATGAAGTTGATAAATTCTGGTTTGAATTATATTATAATTCAAACTTAGTCAACACCACTAGTATTCAAACGCCAACCCAATATTATTCAATAATTCACAATATTAATCCCACTGAAAGTGGGATTTATGATATATATATTAAATATCACAAAAAAAGTAATTCTGTGCCAGAATTTTCGTTTAATTCATCTATATCTTATTTTCCAGAAGCTTACGTTGAAAATTATAATCATTTTACTGGAATAGCCAATGCAACCAAAATTGTAGCTTATAAAATCGTAAATCAAACTGGAAAAGGCTATGTTTCAGATTTAATATCCGCAATGGCAAGTGTAATACAAAATAGGACGACTTATCACATCGTTAGCGTTTGTTTAAGCATCGGGACTTTAGGAGAAGATGTTTCTGCTATAAATGCAGTGATTGATGAGGTAATTGAGAACCACATTTTAGTAGTAATAGCTGCTGGAAACAATGGGATTGAAGGATCCAAACCATTTAACAAGTTAGGGAAAAACAAAAATGCAATTGTTGTGGGGGCAATCAACGATAAGGATCAGATAACTTCTTATAGTTCCATGGGAGGAGATGTTGGCAATAATAATCTTAAGCCAGATTTAGTTGCTCCTGGAGGAAGTGCACTACCGGGAGAGCGTTCAATAATAAGCGCAGATGGTAAGTCAGGTAAAGTTACTGCAGCATATGGTACCTCTATATCTGCGGCAATTGTATCAGCAGCTATAAATCTATTAATTGAAGCAAAATGGGATACATGGACAGAGTGGAACAATCAGAATCTATCAATATTAGTTAAAAACCTTAAAGCCATATTATTAATGACTGCTACAGAAACAAATCTTGAAAGAGAAAACGATCCCCAAACAGACATTAACGAAAGTGATCATTCCCCTTCGTTATATAATGGCTTATCAAATAGTTTAAAAGACGAGCATGAAGGGTATGGGAGGATGAACGTTCAAGTCGCTATTGATGCTTTAACGAAAAATATTGAAATAAATCAATCTATAAACAATTATTTAACAAGTTCTGAAATTAATCCACTCGGAAATCATGCTTTTGCTAGAAAGGTTTCTTTACAAAAAGATATTCAATATTTATTTAATTTAACGGATGTTGATGGAATTGCAGATTTTGATATATTTTTATTCTCGAACGAATCTAATCGATTTGGAGAACCTATTTTACTAGAAACAGCTCAAAAGTGGTATGGTGATTCAGATTTCTTCTATTTTATCCCAAAATATAACCAAACAAACTGTATAGTTATCGTAAAAGCGATAGAAGGTAACAGTAACTTTACTTTAAAAATTTCAACTGTTAAAAATGATTTCGCACCGGAGTTAAAAGTTCCTGAAATTGCATATTTAGGAGGATCAAAAAATAATACAGTGATAAGTTACCACGAGTTTAATGGAAATAATCCCTCTAAAAACTATACTATTGATAGTTATTGGTTTTATATAGAATATTTCGACAACGATACTTCGAATATAGGTCCTCAGGAAGTATACGTACATATTGAAGAAACCTCAATAAGCTATACTTTAACTAAGTTAAATGTGTTTGATAGTAATTACACTAATGGAGCAATTTTTAGAAGCGACTTAGTAAAATTCTTAACACCTGGTACTTATCATTATTACTTTAATGCTAGTGATGGTATACATAAAATACAATACCCTCTCTCGGGAACATTTAATATCACTATTGAATCTCCAAGTGAAAGTAAAAGATTCCCTTACAGTCACGATTTTAATGATGGTTTTGATGATTGGGTTTATAATGGAACTGGTTGGGGGCTTCTAACACAAAACAATCAAAACGATAATCGATCATCCTTATACGCTGAAGATTGGTCTGCGATATATTTTGGCAGAGAGCATAGTTATCCCTCTAATTACACGTATCAACCGTATATAGTTACAAATCCATTCCCTAACGGTACATTTAGAAGCCCTTTATTTAACATCACCCAGATTAACAAAAATTATACACAAGTTATTGCTAAGATCGGTTTAAGGATAAGTATAAATGTCGGTGATTTTATGTATCTTCAAATCAATCCAAATTGGACAGGTTGGGTTACATTGGAAACTTATACGGATGAAGAGAGCGATTGGTTCCTCGAAGAAATAAACATAACCCAATATATAGGTAATTACGTACAATTTAGATTCCTCGCTGTGCTAGATGACGAGTTTGATCCTATTAATTATAAAGGATTAATATTGGATTATTTCTCTTTAGAGAACTACACTAATATTAATTCACCAGAAATCATTTTTGATATTAACGAAGATTTACCCATAACTCAAGTGTTTAAATACGATAGCTATAATTTCTATTGTAGATATTTTGATTCTGACAGAAATTATCCTAAATTTGTTTATCTTGAAATTAATAACTACAATTATTCTATGATAAATACTCTTGGAATGTGGAATGCAAGTTTTGATTCTATCGATAATCGAGGGATTTTATTTGTTAAATCGTTAATTCTAGGTGAATTAGCTAACCGATCTTTTAGGTTCCATATTTTCGATGGAGAATTTGTGAACTCAACGAGTTACTATAATCAAGACAATTCCTTTTTTGAGTTTCAAAATCCTACAATATATGAATTTAACGTAAACCAGAGTAACAAATTAATCGGGTATCAATTTTCAAGTATTGTTTTGACAGATTATTATGTGCTGGGAACTCCAAGTCAAAAAGAACTGACTCCATGGTTGTTGGGAGACAATACTTGGCATATTTTCTCACGGTTTAAACAATTTTATATTTATGGGGGATTAGGTCAAACTTACGGAAGTCTTGATCAAGGATACGAGACTAATTGGGACATTAAACTTATCACCCGCCCCTTACTTATCGGAGATGAATATGATGTTTTCCTGAAGTTCTCTTATGAAATCTCTTTACAAAATGAATTCTTCTTAGATCGTGACGAATTGGATAACTGTACCGTTTCAATATCAAAAAATTTTGGTGAGAGTTGGACTGTTCTCAAAACCTACTTCTTTGATGATGATAATCTTTCCGGAAACGAATCTATTGATCTATCGCAATATTCTAATGAGATTGTTTTAATAAAGTTTACACTTTCTTCGAATGATCTTTCCATAGGATTTGGAGACGGATGGTTATTATCCAACATATACATAGGTTATGATCAATCCACTGACTTTATCTCTCCAACAATTGAACTAATTAGCCCACTAAACGAGGAGGTCGTTAATTCCCTTACTATAATAAGCGTTAATATCAGCGATAATGTTGAATTAGATAATTCAAGAATATTTTTGTATATTAATAACCAGATTATTAGCCCAAATTCGTTAAATTTCAATTCTGAGGTGGGATTATTAACGTTTCAGTGGGATACAACATTATATAGCAATGGGCAGCATCAAATAAAAGTCGTAGCTTTTGACACAGAAGGGAATAGAGCCGAATATACAATGTCTGTTACAGTAGAAAATGGATTAATAGATCTACGCATTTGGGGACCAGTCTTAATCTTAATTGCAGTTGCTATGATCGTAGTGATATCATCATATCTTTTTGTTCGATATCGTAGAAATATAAAAGCTGAGAAAAGTAGGTTAAAAATCATTAATAAAGATAAAATCATTAAAAGGATAGAGTTAATAGAGACTCAAGAAGGACGAGTTAGACCATTAATTCTTCACTGTAAGTATTGCAAGTCATGGTTTGAATCAAGTGATTTTAATTATTTATGCCCTGTATGCAACCATGATCAAATTTACGCAGCTTATCATTGTATAAATTGCCAAAAATGGTATTTTAAAGACGAACCGAGCGAGAATTACTACTGTAAGAATAAAAAATGCGAAGGGGTTAGATTGGTAAGACGCGAGAAAGAGGAGATTAGAACTATTTTAAATCAGAAAGGTAAACATCTAAGAAAATATGAAATAAAAAATAAAAAATTTAGTATTTTAGATTCCTAATAAAAATAAGAGTAGTTAAAGCCGGAAAAATTGAGTTTGCAAAATTTTTTATACAAGATTAGGATGAATATTAAGCTTCAGTTCGTGAAGCAGACATGGCTAAATATCAAAAGAGATCGAGCAAAAGCTATATTTGCTATAAGCGGCATTGCAGTTTCAATAATACTTTTAACTGCAATTGGAATGGTGAATGATTCTATGTCTTATAATTATATGGGATTGATCACAAGCAGTACAGGAAACTCGGATATCATCATATCCGAAGTTTCAAAATCAGATTTAACATTTGATCCGTTCTTCGATGAAACTCTAATCGATAATGAATTGCAAGATATAAGCGGAGTAGAAGAGTTTTTTCCTAGGATATTGATGCTTGCAAAAGCTTCATCCGATAATATAAACTCAACTGGTACTTTACAAATCTATGGAATTGACTTTATTAAAGAGGCTACGAATGGACATATAGGAAATTTAAATGTAGTTAATAACGATGGCAAAGAAACGGGTGAAATTTATAACGACGAGCCGGGAATTGGAGAATGCGTTATATTATGGACTGTAGCAGAATTATTAAATGTTAGTTTGGGGGATGTGGTGCATTTAGAATACCAATATGATACTTTAGACATTCAAGTTGTCGCAATCTGTAAGCAAGATTCTAAATTTACTGATTTAGAAAACGCTTTAGTAATTATAAACTTACAACAAGCCCAATTATTTATAGATAGGGTAGGACAGATTAATTTAATTATGGGTACAATTGAAAATCCACAATCTGTTTATGTTGTAAGCGATATAGATTTCACAAAAAGAAAAATACGGGAAATTGGTACGCTGATTCAACAGAGGTTAGATCCAAATATTTATTCCGTATCAATACCGAAATTACAACAAATAATCAGTCAACAATTTATGCTTATAAGCATGACAATCATTTTTTGGTTTATTACAATAATATCCATGCTTATTACGGGTATTTTAATAAATTCAATTCTCTCTACATCATCAGAAGAAAGGGTAAGGGAATATGGTGTATTAAGAGTAGTGGGTGGAAAGAAGACATTCCCCGTGAAGATGGTTATCTTTGAGGGCGTAATAATTGGAGTTGTTGGATCAATTATAGGGATTCTCATTGGGCTTGTGGGAACAGAACCAATAGTGAATACTCTGTTTATTGCGACAGATTTTCTAATTCAAGATATGGAGTATGTAATTCAACCACTGACAATTATTGTAGCTTTTTCGATAGGTTTTGGTGTTTCTTTAGTAGTATCAATGTTTCCCGCTCTAAGAACAGCAAAAATTGATATCATAAAATCCATTACACCATTTCATAAAAAGGAAGAAGGTTGGGAAATTAAAAAAGAGGGTAGTATGAACATTAGGAATTTTCTAATTGGTATCTCTCTTGCGACAATAGGTATGCTTGTTTTTCTTCTCCTCCCAGCTATTTCCGTAACAGGAGATCTGATGACTGTAGCAGCCTTATTTAT
>JAGXNZ010000146.1 GCA_019894655.1 Promethearchaeota archaeon
ATTACGTAATTCTTGATCTTCTTCAAATGTTGACTTTTTCGAATGCTTTCTTTGCGTTTAGTAACTTTAAGCAGTATAATGGGAATAATAATTAAAGAAAATGTAGCTGAAAATTTCATTAATGGTCCAATCGGAGCAAAGGGATCAAAGGGCATCAAAACTATTGACCCAATCAAGCAACACAATACTCCAGCTAAGGGACCAAATATTAGAAAGCATGTTACCCAGACGATTGATACAGGATCGAAGTAGGCAAATCCTTCTGGAGTTCGTGGTAAGTATGGAACTACAAAAAGCGATATTATTAAGGAAAGAGCACTGAATAATGCTGCCCCAGAAATTTGTAGAACGAATTGGGACGATTTTGACATATGAGATTCTTTTTCTTCTAACAACAGCTTGCTTGTTTATTATTAATTCAAATAGTACTTATTAAAAAGGTAAATATAAAATTAAATTTAAACAAATGGTTAATAGTCTTTCTTCTGATCGTGAGACTTGATGTCAAACTAGAGAAATATTAACTCGTTTGAGATGAAATTTGGATTCTTTTTCTTAGATTTGAGAGATAGGTTTAGTATCTTTAATATAATGGTTTAGAAATTCTATTTTATTAGAGTTTATAACTACTCACAAATGGAGATTGATTCATAAATATCAATCTCATTTCAATAGTTTTCTCTCGTTCGCATCAAACTCAAACCAATCACTTAATTCTTTTAGTTGCTTTCTTGATGTTCCGCTTAATAATTTTAAAAAAGGAATAAAATCTTGAACAACCTCAATATCTGACACTTTGTACTTCTTTTGGATTTTTCCTACGAATGATCTTTCGTTTGCAGTTAATGAAAAAAAACCAGTTGATGTGAATCTTGGAAACATAATTCTATGAAAACTTTCATCTTGAGTTCTATATTTTCTAGATAGAACAACACCCCCAGCAAAAAGATCGAAAAAATATGGTAATAACGACCAATATTGATTTTTGCGGATTCTCCCAAAAATTTCGTCAGCTAACGAAAGATTTTCATAAGCATTAGAAAGTTCGCTATTTTGCCTTATATAAGAAGTTAGGTTTTCGTTAATCCACTTGTATAGAAAATTGTAATCTACATCTGATCTATTGGTTAAATTTCGAGCTTCTTTTAATGTATTTACATTTTCAAACAAGTTCCTGATTAGAGAAAAAATCTCTTCTGTGCTATCTCTGTTTAGGTTTAAAATTAACTCTTTAGCGTTTCTATCTAAGGAGCCCTGGCTAATACCTTGTAAATCGTTAATAACGCCTCGTAAGTCTCCTTCGTTTTTTTTGATAATTAAATTTAAATCTTTTTCACTTATACCCGAAATATTTTCTTTGACAACAATTTTTCGAGCAATCTTCAATACTTCCTCATCTGGTAATGGATTTACTTCATATCTTCTAATTTTTTTGTAAAGCGATTGAAGATTTTGTTTGTATTGATTGGAGCACATTATAATTGGAAATTGAGTATTTTCAATTAGGCTTAATATCGTAGGAACGGCACCTCTATCAGTAACTCCATATAATCCATCAATTTCATCAATCAAAATTAGTTTCTTCTTGCTTTGAACAACAAAATCCATAATTCCACGAGATTTGGTAGTTTCTCTCAATTTAGATTCTAAAGCTCCCTTAGTTCGAGTATCTGAAGCGTTCGTTTCTATTACTTCCATATTTAAATC
>JAGXNZ010000147.1 GCA_019894655.1 Promethearchaeota archaeon
CGGTGTTTTGAGGCGATCTTACGCACTAAACGCTATAGGATTTTTCATATATTTTTCCGGGAGAATTACTCAAGGACTGCTCGGTGGATTTCCCCATGTTAGGGCAATTCTACCACCGCTCTTAATATTACTATCTTTGCTCATTATAGTAATTGCTAACAATTACGAACAGCTTCGATAATCTTTAATTTTTCTTTTAAACTTTATTCTAAAAAATAATTTTAAATAAAATTTTTAGTAATAATTAATTAGATATCTTTAAACAGCATTAAATAATTAAATTTAAATCTGAAGAGCTGATTTTATGTCAATCCATGGTAATCAATATATTCTACCCTTATTTAACACCCATAGTTCTTTGCAGCCTATTAAAGATTATGATGAATTAGCGTTGTCTTTTTATTTATTGACGAAGAAATTGAAACAAAACGAAAAAATTTTATCCTTCTCAAGGTTACTCTGGCCATTTCTTTGCGTTCAAGGAGTCATTAGTACACATATCATCTTAGATGGGTTGAATATTTTTTCGAAAAAAGGTAAACTTTCTAACCCTCCAAGACTACCTTTAATTGGACATTTATTAAGAAATATAGAAAATCTAACAAAGACAGAACAGTTAAACAAGATTCTAGAAGCTTTACAATATAAGGATAATGATGCAGAAGCGTTAGGCGAAAGCGAAGAATCAGAATTTCAAAAACTAAAAATTGATTCATTAACCAATCCAGAATTCCTTCAAACCTTAGTTAAATTACTACCCCTCGCAGAATTTAAATCCGTTGCAGAATATATGCCTTTAGAAACTAATTTTACAACGGAACAAGCCTTAGAAATTGCAAATACTTATCGAAATACAATTGATTATATGAAAGGGAATGCTTTAAGGTGGGATACTCAGATTGAATTAATAGGGAAGGAAATAGATAAATGGCTAATTGACATAAATGTTCAATTGAAAGATATTGACTTACGTTTCTCATCCCAGATATCAAAAACATCTCGAACAATTGACTCGAGTCAAATAAAAGATAAAATGGCACTAGAGGGAGACAAGAGTGATCAATGGAAAGTTAATGAAAAAAGAAATATAATTGAAAATATCTCAGTTTTATTTAAAACAGCTGAGAGGAATCTAGAAGAAATTATTAAAAAAAACAAAGCATTCACTCATACTGATGTATTGAAGGGTAGAGTATTTAACGATTTAATTGCTCCCTTCGAAAATCATTTCAAATATCTGATAGAAGAGGGGAATAATTTTGTACATTCAGTTACATCGCTAACAGAGAATTATATGGCGCTAAAAGAAAAAGCTCTAGAAATAGATGTTGAAGCAAAGAAAAACCTTGAAGATTTTAGTTCTTCATTAGATTTAAAGCTACAAGATCGAGATAAAAATCTTTCTGTTTTTGAAGAAGAGAAAGTAAAAAAGATTTCAGAAATAAAGGTGTTACAAGTATCAATTGAAGACCTCTATTCACAGATGAAAAATATCATAAAAACTAAAAATGGAAATTGTTTGCAGGAGGCAAAAGATTTAATATCTTGGTCGTTAGCTGATAACGAATCCGAACTATTTTCTCGTCCAATTGTCTGGATCTACATGCCATTATATGTCATGTTTATTGAAAACGAAGAAAGACTTGAAGAAAAGATGGTTGCTATATACCCAGGATTTATAACTGATGACCCAGATAACAGGTATAAAGAAATTTCTGGAGCTATGTTTAATTTTAAAGAAGCTGTTAATGAGCGAATTGAAGAGGACATGGCTCTAAGATCAAATTTTGAGTTTTCAAGTGAAAACAGAAATTTACTCAACGATCAAAACTTTCGAAAAAAAATCCAACAAGGAATTTCAACCCTAAGAAGAAGTATGATATTGAGCGAAAAAATGGAAAACGATTTAAGAAGTAAGTTAGATTCATTAAATACTCAATAGTATTCCTTCTAACTAAAATGTGCGGAAAAAAAATAGACATCAAAAAAAAAATTAACTTAAAAAAAAGAGCTTTAAGATCTTATTTTTTACACATTGAAAAGGATAGTGAAAAGGAAGAAATAACCGATCTACAACAACAGATTCTCAATAATGGGATGGTATATCTCCAGATGAGATTGCCTATAGAAAAAATTACTAAGGAGTTTGAAAATACTTTAAAGGAAAAGATTGAGAGAAATATTTTTCAGGCAAACATTCGCGAAGCTGAACTCAAAGATCTCTCAATGATTACTGACATCTATAACAAATCATGGCTAACAAGTTCTACACCTTTTAAACCAATACAAAGAGGAACCCTTAAAAAAATTTTCACTAACCAAAACACAGTATTTCTTATCGCAAAAGTATATGGTGATGACGGAGGTTTTGTGATTTTAGATTTTGAAGGAGAAAATAATGAATACGGAGTAATTGCGGGTCTAGGGGTTTTACCAAGGTTTCAAGGGAAGGGTTTAGGAACTATTTTAGGCTTGGCTGCGTGGAATTACTTTAAAGAGAAAGGTTTGAAAGAATTAAGATGTGAGGTATACAAAGATAATCAAAAATCTTTTTACTTCATTAAAGGATTAAATTTTGAAGAATTTGGACGCATTGTTTACCGTAAAGAAGATTTTGAATTAGATTAAATTCTTATTATATGTTTTATCACAATAAAGTTAGTTGAACTACTTAATGTCAAGCTCAAGATTAAACTTAAAAAAAAGAAAAATACGAAGTTATTTCCTAAGTGTTGAAAAGAAGGATCAAAAAGAGGACGAAGTCGGACCACTAGAATATATCCAGATGAAATTACCAGTTTCAGAAATAACTCCTGAATTTGAGGAAAAACTTACAAAAAAAGCAAAAAACAACATCCTTAGAGCAAAGATCAGAGAATCAAGTGAAGACGACCTCCCAAGCGTGAAATATCTCTATGATAGATCTTGGCTAACTTCACAAACGCCGTTTTCGGCAATTTCGATAAGTTCGTTGAAAACTCTTTGGGAATATCCTGAAACTATAATTTTAATCGCAAAAGTATATGGCTCAGATGCTGGGTTTGCAATACTCGATTGTGAAGGTGAAAATCAAGAGTTTGGTGTAATAGCAGGTATGGGAATAGTACCCCGTTTTCAAAGAAAAGGTCTTGGAACCGTAATAGGTATGGCAGCATGGAAATATTTTAAAATCAAGGGAGTACAAGAATTACGATGTGAAGTATTTAAAGGGAATACTGTATCGTATCAGTTCATTAAATCTATTGGTTTCAAAGAATATGATAGAAAATCATATAGTAGTGAAGATTTTTTATCAGAATCATAAAAAAGGAAATGATCCCTGAATAATAAGAACAATTTAAAAGAATTTGAATGGGTGGGATTGTTACGGTAAAGTTGAAAAGTATTGAACTAATTAAAGGATTTTCTATCCTGATAATATTAATCTCGAATGCTGTTAATTATTGGTTAGTGTTTGGTAATGAATCGATCTATATTCTCACCCTAGTACTAGCCTTTTTAAACATACTGGGTCCAACTTTGTATATATTTATAGTTTCATTCTCCATTTCTTTCACTCTCAATAAAAAAATGGGAATAATTCCTGAAAAGCCTAATAGAAATTTAGTATTGATTCAAGGTTTTTTCTTGATTTCATTAGGAATTGTATTTAATTTAATAACAAATTCAAGTTCCTTTTTTCCTCAGAATCTTTGGGGGTGGAACATTCTTGTATTTTTAGGTTTCTCACAATTAATTAGTTATTACATCTTTAAATTAGTTAGATGGGCTAGATTTGTTATTGGTTTGATTATTATATTTTTTACACCTGGCATTAGAGAGTTACTTTTCATAGGAAAAGACTTGAATCCTATAGTTGATATATTGTATTTCGTCGTTGTATCGCCTATACCGAGTTTCTCTTTATTACCTTATGCCTCGATTTCTGTTTTTTCTACTGTATTTGGAGAATTCATATATGAATCAATTGAATTAGATTCAAGTACAGGTAATCTGCATTCTACGAATTCAATACTTAAATATGGCACAATTTTACTAATATGTGGACTTTTGCTTCCAATTATTGATATCGGTTATATTATTACCGTAGAGAATTATAATCCGCTAATATATCCATTTATTGATGCAATTCCCATTTTAAAAACGCACCCTCCTACATTTATCTCGGGAATACCAATATTTCTCTATGCAGGAACTCCATCTAACCTTTTTATATCAATGGGAATTTCGTTGCTCTTTATTGGTGGAAATTATTACAGAAAGGATATACTACATAAAAAAAAATTTAAATTGAATATAATATCTCTTTTTGGGAAGAATTCGATAACTTTATTTTTTCTCCAATTAATATTTTTACCTCTTTTTTATCAAAAATTGCCGCTATTAATGTTTTTTCCATTCTTAATGGCTTACATTGTTTTATTAGGATTTTTATTGTATTTATGGCAAAAATATGGAAATTCCATTCCTTCTTTTGATTGGATGCTAAATAAGATAGAAGAGCGCTTTAAAAAGTAGCGTTATGGTTTTCTGTATCTTTCAATGAGTTAATTTTTCCATCTATTATAGCCTTATTATCATCATCTTCTAACTCAGCGTAAAGTTTACGCGCGCTTTCAAAATTTCTTAGCGCAAGTTCATAAGATTGATTAGAAATATTAATATCTCCTAATATATTATGAATATCTGCTGCAATCTTGAATTTATTTAAACTCTCAAATATTTCTAAAGCCTCTTCATAATACTGAATAGCTTTTTGATTGTTTTGTATATACTCTTGAAAAATTTTTGCAACATGATACTTCATTTCGGCGATTTTTAACTTATCTCCAAATTTTTGATAAATGTCCTTAGAATAACTAAAATAATCAATAGCTTTACTATCCTCACCTTTTAGAGAATAAAACTTAGCAATAGCTTCCAAAACAATACCTTCTTTAATATTTTCTTGAATTTCAAATGTTCTTACAGCTTCTAAACTTTTCAAGAGGTAATCTTCCGCCTCTAAATCATTATCCCATAATGTATGTAAGTGACCTATGTAAAGATAACATTCCCATTCTAATTTTTTTCTTATAAAAATTGAGATATGGTCTTTAATCCCATCGATAAGCTCTAATGCTCCTATTAAGCATTTAAACGATTGATCGTAGTAATCTTCTCCAAGATGATAATACATTTTCCCATACTTAGTACGCGTTTGGATTACTCCATATATATCATCAGATTTAATAAAATAGTTGAGATTGCGTTTCAAGATTCTCTTTACACGATCGTAGTCTTCTAAGGATAGCAATATCTCTACTAAATTACTAGCCGTTTTTATTGCTTCTAATTCTAGATTTTCGCCATCAGCTAGAGTTAAAGCCTTTTGATAGTATTTATTAGAGCTCTCTAAATCATTTATTAAGTGATAAACATTCCCTAAATTATTCAACACTTGGATTTGTTTCTTAAGATCGTCAATCTCTTCTATAAAACTTAGAGCTCTATCAAAATGATAAATTGCTTGATCAAAAAATCCAGTTTCTTCATGTAAAAGGCCAATTTCGTTATGAGTTATGATAAGATTCATTACATTTTCCTCTTCTTTGAAATTTTCTAAAGCTAATTCTAAATATTTCAATGCGTTTGAGTAATCTCTCTTCTTATAAAAAAGACTTGCTTTCTTGAGAAGTAAATCACCCATGTTTTTTCCTTTTCTCTCGCTATCAGTTAGTTGATTTTCGAGTTGAGATAACTCGTATTCAATAGCCTCATCATCGACTATGTTGACATCAAAAAATTCCTCTTCTTCTTCAGATTCGTTTGCGTAAATTGAGGTTCCATCAGGAATCGGTCTTATCCGATTATTATATAAATTGTTGATATCCGTGATTAACGGTTTATTACAATTACGACAATAGCTCCAACTAATTTCTATTGGGCTCTTACAAAAGGGACATTTATTCATCAGGAAGAGTTTATTTACTATTTAGTTTAATTTAAAATGATAATTCATTCATATATAATTTTTTAAATTATGTGTAAAACAAAAAGACTGTTTATTGGATCAATTGTGAGAGTTTTCAGCCTTATTGAGGAAATTATTTAACTCTTTAGTAATCTCATCTTCGCTTAATCCTAACGAATTTAAGAGGATTCTAATCTGTAAAATAGCATTTTTTTCCCCCACATTATTAGCGACGCTCAAAGCTTTTATATACACCTCTTTTGCCTCGTTAAACCTTCCCTGATAAACCATTACTTCCCCAATGTAGCTTAATCCCTTAAGAATTAATTCTGTATAGCTTGATTCGATTGCGTTATTTGTTCCTTTTTTGAAATAGATTAACGCTTGATTAAAATCGCTTTCCTTTTTTTTTATAATCCCTAGATTAAAATAAGAAGTTATTATTCCTTTTACATCATTTAATTCTTTAAAAGCCTTGAGGGATTTTTTATAGAGCTCATGTAAAATATCCCAATTTTCTTGAGTTTCATAAATTTGAATTAAATTACCCAAGCAATCTAATAAATTGTATATATCATTGTTATCGGAGCATAAAGCGCTACATTCAAATAATATATCGCATGCTTTATCATATTGGTTTAATTTGATGAAACTGTTTCCGATTCCTTTTAAGCAAGTGATTTGCTCTTGAATCTGTTTTAATTCATCATATATATCAAAAGCGTTTTCATAAAATTCAATTGATTTCTGATAGTCACCCTTTTTATAATAAAGCGTACCTAGTACTCCATAAACAGCTGCTTGCCCTA
>JAGXNZ010000148.1 GCA_019894655.1 Promethearchaeota archaeon
GTGCAAAGAGACTTTGATCGTGCCCGAGATATTTTAATAAAAAAAATAGACCAATTTTTGCAGGTTAAGATCGAAGTAGATGAATTGTGGGTAAATTTGAAAAATAGCGTCAACAAATCAAGCTGACTTTAAACTTTTTTTTATTTTATTTTTGGACTAATTATCAAGTATGAACTTAAATTTATTAAATAGTTCAAATATATAATTAGTAGAAAAAATACTTAGATAAATCGCAATTATTAAATTAGAGAAAATAAAATGGCAGAAGAATTCGCAAATTTCCTGCAAGAAACAAAAAAGGCTCCAATAGAAGAAAAACTAAACGCATTTGGAGACATTGTTGAAAGAATGATGTCTGTAATTCTAAAAATACCCGATTTAGTAGATCAGTCTTTAGCTACTGTAAACCAAAAAATATCTACATTGGAATCGCGATTTACTACGATTAACAATGATTTATCAGCATTACGGACCAGAGGTGTTGGGGCATCCCCAGTGATCGCTGCTCCTGCATCTCCAAACAACGCACCACCTCCTACTGGAGGTCCACCTGGAGGTCCACCTGGAGGTCCACCGCCTCCGCCTGGGGGTCCACCTGGGAGTCCGCCACCACCAGGAGGTGCTCGTCCAGCTAGCCCTGTGAGCTTAAGAGGAGCGATAATGGGCGAACTAAAGCAGCTATTTTCTAAGAGAAATCAATCGGGATAGTATTTTTACGACTTATTTTTCTGATATAAATTCGCTCCAAACCTTCACGATTGAAGAAAAGCTCTCTGTATTGTTTAAACATGTTTAACTTGAAGATAACTTAGTTTCAATCGTTTAATTTTAAGTATTAACCTAAGTCTTTTTAAAATCAATTAAAATTAAAACTGAAAAAAAAATATATTACTATAAGAAGTATTCTGTTTTGAATTGATTTCTTTGGTGTAAGAATTATCAATAACGGTTCAAAAGAAAACAATGTAAATGTTGCTCACGATCTACAAAGACAAATCCTAGAAATTATGTCCCTCGTGAGGGTTTTAAATAATTATTATTATAAAAAAGCAAAAATCGAAAAAACACTAAAACCTCTTGCGCTAAAGAGATCTAAAGTTAAGTTAAAAAATATAGAAAATAATGGAGATTCGCTTCACAACGTTTCGCTCGCTTTAAACTCGTTAAGTGACGATTTAATCATCGAGAAAGATTCTTTTAAATTTCCTGATAGCATAATCTTATTTGAGGCGTGGATGAATTTAGGTTTTGGAGCGCTTTTTCCTAGATTAGTGCTCCATTACAAATTTCCTGGATTTTTAAACGGAGAAAAAACGAGGAATGTTTTCCAGTTCACATATTCAACTTCAAGAGGATTTGGATTCCCCATTTATTTTGGTCCAGAATTCTATGGGTATATCTTAACTATAGGTAAAATCTTAGAACCTTTGTTTAAATGGAGCCACACAATCTGTCACAGAGCAAATCAAGCGATTAATCTCGTTGGAAAAAAATATAGAATTAAAAGACATCACACTGGAGAATTTGAATCTGTAATCATATCAGAGTATAAAGACAACCTTTTTAAAGGAATTGACACCCTTTTGCACGGTTATTACACGCAAGACCCAAAAACTCTTGGTGTGTTTTCAAGTTTAGAAGATGCACTTGATAGTGTTATATTTTCTTATTCTGTAGGAGATCATGCCATGTCTGTCGAAAGCGAAAAATCAAAGAAAACAACCAGCGTTCCTTTAATTACGCATGATACTATCGTTCGTAAATATAACGTGAATTTTTACGCCTATATAAATGACTTATTGGCAACAGAAAAGTTAATAAAAAGAAAGATCGTCCGCTTTAAACAGCTTAAAAAAGAGTTTATTAGTAATTTAAAGAGAATCGATAGAATTAAATTTAGGATCGATCAAACTAAATCATTTTCAGTTCCAAGTTTGAAAATTTCTCAAAAATATTCTAAAATTCAAAGATGTTCTCTTCATATTCGACTTATGGAAACAATAGTGAAGATGCTATGGACAACGCCCCTTTATACCCATACGATTCATAAAACTATTAGCGACGAAATCGATCTTCAAAAGAAGAAACGGAATGATTTATTTACTGATTCTAACAACTCATCACTAGATTCAATTTTTTTACTTTATATAAAAAAATTTGAAGAAATAAATAATTTTTCTTTCAAAGAGAAGGAAGTTATCGACGAACTGGTTAAACTTAGAGACAAAATGGGTATCATGTGGCTTTATTTTAAGGAAAAACATTTCAATTTTGCTTTGAAAAAACTTAACGATCTCTCTGCTCTCTCGTTGGGTGACTTTAGTTATAGAAAAGTTGTAAACGAATACATAGACAACCTTATTCCAATTTTTTCAATTTATGAAATTTTTAATAGAGCTCTTTCAGAGTCAGTTTATCCAGAATCAGTTCCTCAAACAAAACGGTTGGGAGGGTATTTAGCTAGTCTATTAACTTCAAGGTTTAATCCCTTCGGAGTAAATCTAAT
Organism: Promethearchaeota archaeon; assembly: GCA_019894655.1. The sequence continues at coordinate 2,507 of JAGXNZ010000148.1, forward strand.
GAATCTTTTTAATAAATTAGCGTTTAATAATTGGAGTTATCTAATAATAAACCGAAAATTAAATCAAAAACAGTTTTTCAAATTGATAGTGAAACTTCCAATATGGCAACATATTCCTAAAACCATCAAAAAGAGAATTCTGAACTCAGATTTTTAATTATTCAATTGGGAGTCGACTTTATCTATTTTAGAATTCAAGAAAGCCCGGATCGTCAAAAATATCTTCGATTTTTTTTGCCTTCTTCATGTCACTCTCGTCGTGCTCTGTAAATAAAGACTCGTCGTCTGTTTTTATTCCTTTTTCTAATTCAAGGGAGTCTAGTTGGAGTAATGCATCCTTTTCTAACCTATTATATTCTTCTGCTTTAATCTTCCATTTATTAACGATGTCAAGGTTGATATTATCTTCATCTTCTAAAGCCTCAGCAGCTTTAGCTTTGCAAATATCCGATAATATTGAATAGCATAGAACTAATTCCCCCCATTCATTTTTCTTTTTAAGTTTTTCTATACGTTTCTCTAACCTCTGAAGTTCTTGATCAGCGTAATAAATATCGATAAAATCTCCAAAGGCATCAACAGGTTCTGATATAGAATTAATTAAAACTTCCTTTATTAAACCACAATGACCACACTTTACTGTAGCAATTGCACTTTTCCGAATATTCTCAACCTTGACAGATTTTTCACCGCAGTCCATATTAAATGGGAGATCCATTTAGTTATTCGGGCAGGTGAAAATCTTTGGAACTCTTTTGACTCTTTTATATGTTTGTTGCTTTCTTTTTCTTCTTCCCATTATTCAAACACAAATTATTGTATATACTAAATAAGGAAAACATAACAAAAAAGTTTTGTTACAATAATTTATAGCAGTCATAAAATATATTTTAATTACTTGAGTAAAAGAAAAAAAGTACTAGAATTTTAAACACACACTAGAGTTGTATTTTAGAATAAATCAAAAAATTTTTTAGGAATGCTTAATTTATTCAATTACTCTTTTTAGCTGAATTATCCTAACAGTTTA
>JAGXNZ010000149.1 GCA_019894655.1 Promethearchaeota archaeon
CCCTCCAAAGGTGCGTTCTTCTATAACTTTTTTAATCTGACGACCGTGCATAGATTCATTCTCTAAAACCATTAAAACTAGGGTACTAATAAATCCCTTTTTCATTGCTTTTTCAAATTTCCCAGCAATTCTTTCAACCAATAAGCGTCACTCTAAAGGATATATTGATTATTTTTCTCAAAATCGAAATGTATCAGTTATCGATATAATTTATATATCGGTTTCCGATATAAACTTTAGTCTTCTAATAAATTAGAATTTTGATATTCCAACCTTTTAATCATAATGTTATTAAGATTTCTTGTCTCAAATTAAAGAATCTAAACTTTATAATATAGAAAAAAGAAAAAAGCATCTGAAAAAATACTTCCAAATAGAATAATAAGCTAAAATGTATTGTTCGTGAAATCTTTGGGTGTTTTGACTATATTATTCTAGTATTATATTAATATATTATTCTGTTTTCTCGTCTAAATATTAAAAATAATCGTTTTAACAGTTCATAAGGTGATTTTAATAAAACTTATAACATGTCATATTCCAGAGGCGTATCTGAAGGGTATTGAAGAACTAGTTAACATGAACATGTATCCTAATCGTTCAGAAGTTATTCGCGTGGCAATTCGCGATCTACTCAAAATTGAACTTAGTACTCTTCTAAGGAAAGATTAACCGTTTTTTTTTTCCTTTTCTTTATTATTTATAAACTTGACCAAATAGCTATCTGTAGATTCAGGTCATATTAAGATTGTTTTTAAATTTCAATATATTATAAGAATTCAATGTTGAATCTGATTGTCTGGCTAATATTATTTATAGGGAGTTATTTTATAATATTTTTTGCTGCAGACATCTTTTTAGATAATTTGAAAGATATTTGTGTCATCTACAATTTATCACCTTTTATTATTGGAATGTTGGTTCTTGGAATTGATCCTGAAGAATCAATCGCTTCCATAATCGCTGCTATTAACGGGCTACCTTACGTTTCTATTGGAAATGTAGTTGGAAATTCTATAATTGCTATGACACTACCATTTTCCTTAACTTTACTAATCTACACTTTGAAGTTTGAGTCTCTACCAAGATTTTACTTAATACTATTATATATTTTATTAATTAACCTTCTTTTTAGCTTCGTATTTAACAATTTTATGTTTGTATCCGGTTTAATCGCTTTAGGAGTATACATTATCTATTTTTTAAGAAATCTTAGGTATTACTCCCAAGAAAAGGATAGAAATGCAGAGGATATCGAAAACCATATCGACTTTAACGAAAGAGAATCGATGGAATTACAAACCTCCTCGAAAGTAAAGAAGATCATTTTGACAACTATAGGGTTAGTTTTTATTTTTATTGGAGGTGAATTACTAATTTTATCTGCTGATCAAATTATTGATATCCTACATATACCCGAAGCGTTTTTTGGATTCGTTATTATAGGGTTCGTTACTAACGTAGAGGAATTAACCTTGATTTTAAAATCCATAAAGAAAAAGGTCGTGGATATTGGTTTCGGAGGTATAATTGGTAAATTAATTTGGAATTTAACAATTACCTTTGGAATTAGCGGAGTAATTATGACGAATATACCTTTTAAATTAATACTAATTTGGAACTGGTTAATTTTATTACTAATTATCGTATATTTCAACCTTTCTTCTAGAAGGGAAAAGCTTGCCAAAAAAGATGGTTTAATTTTATTGGTCATCTTTATTGTTTTTATTACTATTAATGTTTTTTTTGCGGAAGTTTAATCTTATTTTCTATTTAATATTTTTATGCGTTGAATAATTCATTGATTTGATGAGTTATACGCTGGAAGATTTCAATTATATTGATTCCCACTGTCATTTCTTTCCTCCTCAAATATTTAAATCAATTTGGAATTTTTTTGAAGTTCCTGATAAGGGGGGTAATCAACGAGGTTGGGATATAAAATACAAATTAACTACAGATGCGTTAGTCAAGTTTCTTGAAAATCACAGAGTTAAATATTTCACGACATATAATTACGCACATAAATCGGGGATCGCTGAATACATTAATGATTGGACTTATGAACTGATTAGGAAAACCAAACATGCATTACCTTTCGGATGTGTATGTCCTGAAGATGCCGATCGAGTAGAATATATCCAGAAACTTTTCGATGAGTATGAGTTTTTAGGAGTTAAATTGCAATTGCTTGTTCAAAATTTTTATCCCAATGATGAACGTATGCATGATATATACGAATTAGTTGTAGATAGGGGAAAGTGGATAAATTTTCACGTTGGAACTGCCCCATACCACAACCAGTATGTTGGATATAAAAACTTTTTAAAATTTATAGAAAAATATCCTAACATGAATGTCATCGTTGCTCACTTAGGTACCTACGAGACTCATAAGTTTTTTAACCTGCTCGATAAGTATAATAATCTTTATTTAGATACCGCAATGGTCTATTTACCTATGACCTTCTCAAAAAAAAGGAAAGAAAATATAGAGCTTCCATCTGAAGAAGATTTGATATCTCACGAGGATCGAATATTATATGGAAGTGATTTTCCTAATATCCCATATGACTACTCTTGTTCTATTGAAGGATTATTAAATCTAAACTTACCTAAATCTTTTTACGAAAAAGTTTTCTATAAAAACGCAAAGAAAATCTTTAGAATAAATTGAAGGTTTTTTCTATGTGTTGTTAGTTTTGAGCCTTATAATAATCTAAATAGCTGTCTTAAAGCTGAACTCATAATATGGGATTGAACTTGTCTCGTTCCTCCTCCAATCTCTTGTAATCTAGTAATCCCTAATAAATCATGCATTAAAGTATTATCGCAAACTCCAGCACCCCCCATTAAATTAGAAGACTCATATACTACGCGTTCACACAATTTAGCACTCAAAAATTTTAGTTGAGAAGCTGTTGTCCCAAGAGCCAAATTAAAGTCTTTTGGAAGTGTTCCAAATTTCTCCATTTTTTCGTCTATCATTCGACACACATTTAGAGTAGATAATGTCATATTCATTGTTTGCGCCCATAAATCGGCTAATGGAAATCCAACTCCCTGATATTTTAAGATCTCTTTATTAAACTGCTTTCTCATGTTTGCGTAAATAACTGCGTGAGTGATGGCATTCCACGCTTCTGCTGTGTTCAAGCATACAATCGTTAACCGTTCTAAATTAAGTCCTTCGAATAAGTGTGATCTTCCATCTCCTGGTTTGCCTAATATGCAATCAAAAGGAACTTTTAAATTAGTAAATGTCTCCTTGCTAACGTGCATCCTTGGAGTCCAAGGAATGTTAACACGTTCAGCAGCCCAACCATCCCAAGAAGTGTCAACTAAGAACTGAGCCATGGTATTGCCGTTATTTTTTTCGGTAACTGCATACACAACCGCCCAATCTGCTTTACTACCGTTAGTTTGATATATTTTTTCTCCATTAACTAAGAAGCTACCATCTTCTTGTTCATCACAAGTGGTCTGCATATGAACGGCGTCAGATCCTCTTTCTGGTTCTGTAATACAAATACATCCTATTTTTTCCCCTGTTACTAATTCTTTTACTGCCCTCAATCGTATATCAACATCTTCATTGTGGAGTAAAATCGGATTTACAGATATTGCCGTTGCTCCAGTAGCCATCGTTAACTGGGGATCGAAAAAATCCATTGCTAAGATTCTCATAAATTCAGCAGTCATCCCGTGAGGTTCATAATTTAGTCCAATATCTTCAAATTTGTGTAATCGTGAAATGTATCCGTTTCTGCCTATTTCTGGTATCCATGCGTAGAAATCTTCGTTATGGGTTATTTGATTAGTTTTTTCAAAATTCTCTAAAAACTTCTGAGCTTGTTTGAGGAAATTGAAATGCTTCGGTTTTAAAAAACTCATTAGATTGTAATTTAAAAACTTATTACGAGTGTTTAACGAGAGTTTTTCGAGAATTTCATCAGCAATACATTGAACTTTACCTTTTTTATTACTCAATTTCATTCACTTTTTAAATTAGGATTTAATCTTAAATTCCTCGGTCTTTCCATTCTGGTTTTCTCTTCTGAAGAAATGCCTTGGCTCCTTCGGTGTGTTTGTCTTTTCTAGCAAACATAGACATAACGCCTTCTGTTTCAATAAAAGTTCTTTCTTCAACTGTTCGACCAACGCATCTTACTACAGTTTCCTTGTCTGTTCTAATAGCACCCTGGGGTAGTTTACAAATAGACAAAGCTAACTCTCTAGCTCTTTTCATTAGTTGATCGTGAGGGACAACTTCATTAACTAAGCCTATTCGATAGGCTTCTTGAGCATCAATTATTCGACCAGTGATAATGAGTTCCATTGCGCGCGAATATCCAATTACAAGAGGTAATCGAACGCAAAGACCATCACCTGCAACAATGTTCCAACGTCTTTCTGTGGCTCCAAATTTAGCTTTTTCTGAGGCTATTCGAATATCTGCCAAAAGGCAATTTTCAAGACCCGCAGCATAAGTGTATCCATTAATAGCTGCGATAATTGGTTTAAAGATGTCAAATTTTTTGGTATATCCGCAAAATCCATCAATTCCATGAACGGCAATGCGAAATTGATCGTAATTATCCATTTTTTCGAGTGCGGCGGCATCATTGAGATCCCATCCTGCAGAAAACGCTTTATCGCCTGCCCCAGTGAAAATAGCAACTAATGCATCATCGTCGTCTCGAAAGGCTTTCCAAGCGTCTTGTAATTCCAAATTTGTTACATTGTTGATGCAATTACGGACCTCTGGACGATTTATCGTTATAGTTACTACATGATCCTCCTTCTCATACAAAATATTATTAAATACCATATCGAAATCTTCTCTTTGTAGAATTTAATTTACATTGTTAATTTTTTATAAAAGCTTTAGTTATTGCTTATTGTTTAAAGCTTTTTAATTTTGAAGGTTTATAAGTATTATTAGATATTGCTATTTAAAATGATATTAATGTCAGATGAAAAATATAAAAAAGCAGCATTTTTAATCACTAAGGCAGGAATACTCCCTACTCCTGTTAATAATACTTTAATTGAGATATTAAAAATGTTATTAACTGAAGACGAATTGGATTTTATCAATGCCTATAAGAGGAAAACGTCTCAAACGATGGAGGAATTAAAAAGGACAAGTAAATTATCCGAGGCTCAAATCTTATCATTTGTTAAAAGATTAGCAAAGAAGGGGTTTATATTTAATCAACCAAGTTCAAAAGGAGTGATGATTTATAGGTTAATGCCACTATTAATGGTCGGTGCATTTGAATATCTTTACATGAAAAAAATAGAACGTAACGAAGTTGAAAAGAAACTCGCAAAAATGTTTTCAGATTACTTCGAAGAAACTAGGGATTTCATTCAAGCGAATTATAACCAAATATTACCGGTATTTGAGAATATGCTTCCAATTGATAGAACTGTCCCAATTTTAGCTGAAACGCTTCATGGAGACGAGATTAATTTATCTGTAAATGAAGAAATAGAAGTTCCTGAAGAAATTATCTTGCCTACTCAAAAAGTAGAAGAATTAATAGAGAAATTCGATGACATCTCTGTAGGGCATTGTTTTTGCCGTCATCACAGAGATCTATTAGGCAAACCGTGCAAACATACCCAACTTAGAGAAAATTGCTTTACTTTCGGCAAATCTGCAAGATATGTAGCAGAACAGGGATTTGGAAGGTCAGTTTCCAAGGAAGAAGCCCTAAAAATAATGAAAATGTCTGAGGATGATGGACTAGTTCATAAAGCATTTCATCCCCATTCTGATATCGAAAAAGAAGAAACAAGCATATGTAATTGCTGTAAGGATTGTTGTGGCACTTTAGAATGGTGGCGAATGGGAATAGTCGCTTTAATCAACTCAACGAACTATTTATCACAAGTTGATCCTGAGTTATGCAGTGGATGTGGAACTTGCGTCGAAAAATGCCCAGTTGATGCTATAGAATTAAATGATAGTGATGTTGCCGAAGTTAAAGCTGAATATTGCATTGGTTGCGGAGTCTGTGCTCATTTTTGTCCTGAAAACGCGATTACTTTGCTAGAAGGTATGCGAAAAGTATATGTACCACCCCCTAGGTTAAGATAATTAACATCTGTTAAGCTATTAATTTTCAACTTTTTTCTTTTAATCTGTTACTTCATAATAGTACTAAGCTGAGGGTCATGACAAACATGCCTATTATTATCCCAAGAATAGAAATGTGTTCGTTTCCTAGTGATCTTGAAGCAGGTAATAACTCGTCTAAAGAAATATAGATCATTACACCAGCAACGATAGAAAGCATCGCACTTAATAAAAATGGGGTTATAAAAGGAGTTAAAACAACCCACGTTACAACGGCACCTAATGGCTCGCTCATTCCAGAGAGAAATGACCACTTAAACGCCTTTTTTTTATCTCCTGTACACGCGTAAATGGGGACTGCGACAGCAATTCCTTCAGGAATGTTATGAAGGGCTATAGCTACTGCCAGGATAAGTCCTAATTGAATATTTGTGATTGTTCCTATATAGGTAGCCATTCCCTCAGGAAAGTTATGAATGAAGACGCCTAAAAATGTAAAAATGGATGTTTTGACTAAATTGATTTCAGATTTACGTCCACGTCCGTCTCGGGGTTGGTTTCCGGTCCCATCTCTTGGTCCTTGACGAAGCCCTTGACGAGCTTGATGCCCTCTAATTTTAGGTTTTTTATGATATAGAACATGGTGTGGATGAGGTTTGCAAGATCCATTTTTGTTTGTTAAAATTTCTATCGAATCTTCGAATTCATACTCATGAGAGATGAATACATCAATACCGAACATAATTAGCATCCCCAAGAAGAAAAACAGTAAACCACTTAATAATCCTATTGATTCAATGCCTTTTTGTAGTAACTCCACAAATGCTATCAGTATCATTACTCCTGCTGAAAAACCCATAATTAAGGAAATAAACTTGGGATTTGGTTTTTTTACAATGAAGGCAATAACACTTCCAATTGTGGTTGATAATCCAGCAAGTAAGCTTAAAGAGAGCGCAAATAAAATATCACTCAATGCAAAATTCACTAATTTAGGTATATCTAAATAAAATAATTAATTGTCAATATATAAAAGTTTTGATGTTTAAATCTTCCAGAATCCCTACTAATAATTAAGATGTATAGATAATTCGTTATGGAATTTGCTATAGCATCAAGATTTTACGAAAGAAAAAGGTTTTAAAAAATTTGCGATTATCCTTATTTTTATTGATACTATTAATAATATTGATACATTTCAATATTTAAAGATTTAACCTTTAATTTAGGATTTTTAATGAAAAAAGTTAACCAAGACGATAAACTCTTCTTCTTTGAAAAAAGTTTTTTTACTTTAGACGGGGTCTGGATGATTGAAACTGAAGATATGACCAATTGGGAGACCGCCTTAAAGATCGATTTAATTGTATGGAAAGAATTACTGAAAGTCATCATTCGTAGATTGAAGAAATATTTACAGTTAGAAAAAAACAATCTTACTAATTTAATCGACATTCTTACTTTCCGATGGACTATAGAAGGTTGGGAGTATAAAATACTACAACGCGAGTTTAATAAAGTTGAGATCGTCGTTGATCAATGTCCTTATAAAGCAGCTATGGATCGTAATCCAGGACGTACAGAAAAGCAAGCTTTGATTTGTAATGACATGTGTATTCCATTCTATAAATCAGTTATTAAAGATTTCAATGAGAGTATAACTTTGAATAGGACTATATTTATGGGATTAGGAGATAGTAACTGTGATTTCTCATTCTCCTTTGAAGAAAATACTTTTGATAAAAGCAAAGAAGGTGAAATTACTAAAGAGATAAGAAAAATTAGTAAGGAAGATAAACTTTTTTACTTTGAAAAGAATTTTAGAACACTGGATGGATTGTGGGTAATAGAAACAGAAAGAGAACTAGGATGGGATGCAGCTCTTAAACTTGATATAATTGTGTGGCAGAAATTATATAGTATCATATTCCGCAGGGTGATAAAATATCTAAACATTAAGGGAAATACTATAGATGATTTGGTTAAAATTCTTTCTTTTATTTGGAATTGCGAAGGTAATATCCATGACATTTTTCAAGCAGGGAATAACAGTTTTACAATAAGTATCGTCGAATGCCCTTACATAGCAGCAATGGAAAGAAACCCAGATAGACACAACAGAATTGAATCGATATGCAAAGAAATGTGTATTCCATATTTACAACCCGTTATTAAAGAATTTAATCCTAAAATTGAAATAGAAAGGGATAAATTTATGGGTTTAGGTGATTCAGTGTGTA
>JAGXNZ010000014.1 GCA_019894655.1 Promethearchaeota archaeon
CGATTGCCCCATAACCCGTTATAGAACTCCCATCAAAACTTACGCCTATTTCAAAACATTCCTCTATTCGTTTTGAGTTAATTTCAAACGATTTAATTAACCCGTGAATATCCGTAAATTGAAGGTAGATAAACTTGATATCCTCCTCTTTAACCCGCTCGATTACATCCTCACATAATCCCTTCCTATTTAGATCTCCCTTTTCAATCATTTTTAAACTCAATTTAATCTATATTTTATACTGGAATAACTATGAAAACAAAACCCGATTATCATTCCATGAATTAAAATAGAATTGGAAATATATAAATTTTTTTATTGAATCGCCAAAAAACTATCACAAACGATATAATAACAATGAAAAAATGTAACAATTTACATTTTTTTAAAGAAAATTAAAAAAGTCTTTCTCCAAAATAGGCAATTTTTGGCAAGCCCTATGTCATAATCACTCTCTATAATTAATCTTTCCATTTTACTATTACTTGTTAAATTCATTCATTATCTTCTTGGTCGATATATACTTCCACAGATATACTGTAAAGAATAGACCGATAAAAATGCTAAAAAGCAATAATAAAATTTTACTAAATGAAATCAATAATTGGCTATGGAGACCCCCAAAAATCCACGACATGGTGTAAATAAAATCATAAGAGTGAAAAGTTAAGCCATATAAAGCCAATAATGCCAGAGTAAACGGAATAAATAAAGCGATTGTATTTTTTCTAGCCAATTTCCTTCTTTCTTCTAATGAGAAGTATTCTTCAGTTCTTTCCTTTTTCAATTCCATAAGTAATCACTAAAAAATCGGTAATTTCGCTTTAAAGAAATTTTTTGATAAAATATACTTTGTTGTTAGAGACTAATGAAGTAATGTCACCATATAAAGGGAATTATTTTATATTTTGTTCTTTGCTTATAATCGTTATATCCTTCTAATTCCTCGCAAAGCATTTTTTCCTCATCGTGAATTCTAATTGCCATTAACAAAATGAGTAGCGGTAAAGTTATCAGTCCCCAATAAGAACCTAAAGCTAAAGGCATTATTCCGAACATTAGAAAAATAGATGTATACATTGGGTGCCGTACGTACGAATACGGCCCTGTTGTAATCACTTTTTGAACTTTTTGTTCAACTTGCACAGTACGACTGGCAAAACTGTTTTCCTTTAGGACCTTAAAGAAGATCACGTATCCGAGAGCAAAAATACCATCTGAAACGAACACCAACCAGATCGGTACTGAAGACCAATTCCACCTTCGATCAAGTCCCGGTAACAAAAAGATAGTTAAGAGTATGATATTTGAAATTCTGATTATAAACTTTTGTTCCTTTCGTTTTTCTCCTGTTTGTAACCTCCTCCTGAGGAGATCAGGATCATTTTTAACCAAAAATCTTAGAAAAAAGAGCATTATAACAAAAAATATTCCAATGAATAGCCACGCTTCCCAGAATAGGAGTGTACCGGCAGTTAGGAAATAACATAGGCCAAGCAGAATAAATAAAAATGTAAATTTCCCTGTCGCTTGCAATATTAGACTTTTTTTTTCAGATTTATCTTCCCTTTTATTGTTTATTTCAATTTTCTCAACCATTTTTTCTTCCTCGTAATTTTTAGACCAGTTTATTATTTAAACTAAATTTACTATAACCGGGTATTAAGAATTATTCAAGAAAAAGGATAGAATTCATATAATACATCATCTTCGAGGTTTAATAACATACCAGAGTTTAACTCCTTTACACTTATATGTTCTGTATTTTTTATCAGAAAATCTTCATTAGATAAACCTTTGCTATACCAATGTTTTAGTATTCCAACTCGGGTTAATTTATTTTTACCAAGTAATTGTGTAAGAAAATTGATCCAATTGTTAATTTCAATATCCTTCTCAATTAGAGTCAAATTTTCATGACCTTTAGGTTTTTTATTGTTAATTTTTTCTAAAATCCAAAGATGGATTTGCTCATCTGTCCATCGTTTCTTTCTTAATCCTCTCACTTTTTGAGATTTTAACATTTTGTTATACTCAGGAGTTATACTTCGAGAACCTAAGGTAGTATTACAATCACAATAACTTTTTGTGGCTCTCAAATATATCTCATCTGGTCTAAGTTGGGATGTTATATTCGTATTTTTAAGTAGAGAGAAATCCATATCAAACTTTCCGAGAAAAGGTTTAAGAGAATCAAGTTTCGTGTCTTTTGGTAGAGTTGCTGTAATATAATAACACATGGAGACTAAACCTTTATTTTTATTAGTTATTATTCAAAGAATGAATTTTTAGGTTTTTCTACTGATTATAGTAATTTATTGGTATTTATTATTAATTTCCATATCACAAAATTACCAATTTTTTAATATAACAATTCCTCTAATTTTTCAATGAGAGCGTTGTATTTCTCGTCGAGAACTAAAGACTCTGTTTCAAGTTCAATAAATTTCAAATTTAGATCATTTTTTTGAGCCATCGATAAATGTCTCTCTATCCATGGGAATAAACCTCATTTTCTTTGGTGATGTGTTCTGAAATCATTACCCCATATATATTAAGACTTTCTTTGATTGCTCCCCTAATGTTATCTTCTATAGCATCTAAAAGTATTCCAGAATGAAATCGAATTCGCTCGTGTTCATCAGCCATAGTTTTTAAAATTTCTAATTTTTGGTCAAATATGTTGAATATATTTTCTTCCTCTTTTACCTGATGATATTGATCTATGTACGAATAAATAAAATCGCTGCTTACAGTCAAAATTTGAACAGCTTCATCCTGTTCTTTATCTAGAAAATCATGAATGTTGGGTATTAGCATCAACCATCTTTTTATCAGTTTGTGTTCATCTATTAGCTTAGTAAATGGTGCTGAATGCAAGGAATTTTTTGGAGCTTCGATTTTTTTACCTGAGAGGGATATCGGTGTTATTTTTTCGGGGTAAATTATTTCTATAATTTTATTGATTAGTATTTTTTCATCATGTTCGCCGATGTGATGGATTTCAATTATATCCCTTAATTCACAGGTACCCCCGCTACATTCTGCACAATTTATTTTAATTTCATCAAGTAATTCTTCGATTTTTGGGAATTGCATTAGCAAATCCTTAATTCCACAATCTAGATACTTATCTAAGCTCATTTTTTATAAATATTTTAATTTTGTAAATAACATTTAGTCAACCATAATATGGATAAATATCATATATTTCTAATAACGAACATGTTCAATATTGATTTATAGTTAAAAAGAAATAAAACCTCTTTTGATTTGAAGTTATTTCCTAAGTTTATTATTAAAAGTTATTTTACATTTAAAATTCTTTTAATCAATTAAATTTGAGCCACAATATGGACAAAAACTAGTATTTTCATCGATATTTTCACCGCAATACTTACATGTGCTAACAATTTCTTCTGTTATCAATTTATCTTTTGCATTTTCTTTCGATGCCTTGATAACGCTTTCATTAGGTATATTGGTGATTTTAACTGATTTTTTCTTAACATTATCGACATTAGTATGTAGAAGTTTATATACGATTATTATGACGATTATAAAAAAAATCATTGCAATGACAAAAATTAAGACAAACATTCCACTCATAAAGCCAAAAATATCGAAAGGGAACATGTTTTGCGGCATATTCATCCTATTAAGAAATTTCTTTATTTAAGATGTACTACAAAATTCAACTTAAAAAAGTTATGCTTAAGCTTGTCTTTCTTTTGAGTAAAAGAATATAATCAAACTAGAATATAAAAAAGTTCGTATCCCCTAGCCATATTTAATATTCTCATCAAATACATTTAAATATCCCATTTTTCTATATATACCATAACTCTACAAATTTTAATGGAGGATGAAATATGATATTTCAAGGATTTGATCCGTTATTTATAATATTACCTATAATAATCGTTCTCGTAATTTTTATAGCATGTTTCCTACTTGCAGGGATAAAGGTAATATTGGAATATGAACGGCTTATAATATTCCGGCTCGGCAAATATAAGCGAACTATAGGACCAGGCATAGTATATATACTTCCTATTCTTGAAAAGTCCAAGAAGGTCGATTTGAGAATCGTAACTGCTGACATTCCTCGACAAGAAGTAATCACGAGGGATAATATACCCGTATTAGCAAATACTGTAGTTTACTTCAAGGTCGAAAAACCGTCAGATGCGATCATTAAAATCGAAAACTATGCTTATGCTGTCAGACAGTATACCCAAGCCGCTTTAAGGGATGTTGTTGGTAATATGGAACTAGATAGTGTATTAACCGAACGGGATAAAATTGCGTCTGATATTCGAGCAATTGTTGATCAAGAAACGAATGAATGGGGTATTGATATAAAAAGCATCAAGATACAAGAAATAGAATTACCTGCTGAAATGAAGAGAGCTATGGCTAAGCAAGCTGA
>JAGXNZ010000150.1 GCA_019894655.1 Promethearchaeota archaeon
GTTATGTCTTAATATAATTCTTTATCTAAATTTAATATAATATATATCCTTATTAAAATCGAGAAAATAAGTTTTAAATAACAATTAATTGTGGTAAATAATGGTTGAAGTAAAAGAAGAATTGTTAGCACCTTGCGGCTTATGGTGTGGGGTGTGTTCAATATATATCGCGCATGAAAATAATAATTTAAAGTTTAAAGAGAAATTATTGCCAGCATATAAAGCGTTTGCGAAAACTTTAGACGATATTGCTTGCACAGGTTGTCTATCAGAGGATACTGTTTTCCCGGTTTGTAAGATGTGCGCTATCAAAAAATGTTGTAAAGATAGAAATATTAAAGGATGTTACCAATGTGAAGAATTTCCATGTAAGTATATTGATAACTTTCCAATCCCAGTTGGGAAAAAAGTTATTCTTCGATCAGTTCCATTTTGGCGTAAACACGGAACCGAAAAGTATGTTGAAGCAGAAATGGATAGATATCACTGCCCAGAATGTGGAAATCAATTATTTCGTGGTGCAAAAAGGTGTAACCAATGCAAAGTGCCTGTTAGTGTAGATTAATATAGATTTTAAAATAAAAAAAATTATGACCTGTTTTTTTGATTGCTTCTAACAAGCATTTTAAAAGTGTCATCCTCTAAATTTTCGAACATTTTAAGTTCATCTCCCAAGAATTCGCTTAATGCGGTTCTTATAGCCTGGCTTCGACTCGGATATAATCCCAAATCATTTAGAGTTTGAATTGCTTCTAGATATTTTTCTGGTAGGTTTATAGTAATAATTTTCATCTTTCTCAACCCTTCGTTTAAAAGTCATAAAAAGTGCTGTTTTTAAAATTTATATATTATTCATATTTCGTCGGATCATTTATAAATAAAGAATATTAACGCTTTGATGGTATTAAGCGCTTAATTAATGACGAATATATAATATTAGTGCCTTAATACTTGGAAAAAAAATAAGATTAGAAGGGTTTATTAATGGATTTGATGCGTAATACTAGTGAAAACGAGGATTTATATAGCTCTGCATTACTCATCTCTTTGATGTCTTTTAAATAAGTTAGACTATAATCTGCTTCCCGCTTCAAGTAGTTTATATCTTTTGTTTTATGCTCGTAATCTAAATATGCATCAATTTGTAACACATTTTCATCTAACTTTTTAGGAAACTGCGGGGTCATATTAAACGTGAACAATAAATCTGGTTTTGAGGCTTTGACAGCATCAAATACAAATAAGATGTTTGGTTGGGTATAGGAAATAAACGATTCTATATTGTGAAACAAATCATCAATTTTGATTTTTAGGTTAGAATCTTCTAAGACACTGCAATCGCTAATTTTTGGAAAAACGAATTTCTCCTTTCCTCTAAAGGCGAGTTCTATTTCATTTAAACTTAAAAATTTCTTAAAGATGTCGTCATTTTTCTCTAAAACAAATTCATTAGTTATTGGATCAGACTTGGTATATAACACTAGAGAACTTGATGATAACAAATTGATTTTCTGGTAATAAATATTGAAATCAGGATTATATGGCAGATTTATAACACTTTTATCTCCACCTAGGCCAAGTTGAGCCATAATATTCGTTGGACCTTGGCTCGTTAAAGTTAATAAGAGAAATGCTCTGAAATTTTCAAGTTCAATAAAATTGGTAAAACCATTAAAAAATTCCTCAACGATTTTAATTTTATTATTTAACGCTTCGGACATATTCGAATCATCTGATATATATAATATTTCTTTAAAGAATTAATTATAATTAAATCTAATCATGATATTTCAAAATAAAATTACGGAAAGACTCTTTAACTTCTTGAGTTATGTGATGCTCAATATCGCACGATATCTTTTCTACGAGTTCATCATCATTTATTTTTAGGATTTCTTTAAAGAAAGTCCGAAGCAGAGTGTGGGTTTCTTCTAACTGAAGAGCATATTTTTTTCCCTTATCTGTAAGTCTAATTGATTTTCTAGGTTCCCATTTTATCAATTTTTTATTTTTTAGCTTATCTAGCATTCCAGAAACTGAAGCGGGTTCGACCTGCAGATTCTCTGCTATCTCTTTGTTAGTTACCCAACCTCCTTTTTTTTTCTTTGAAATATTATAGATGATATCTAAATATCTTTGATAACTCTCTGGTATCTCTGATATTTCGGAGGTAATTTTTTCTTTAATACTCATCGTTTTCTAAATAGAAATAATCTTTATAATATTTACCTTGCCAAGTTTCATAACATTTATCATTCTTAAAAATTTATTTATTTTTCAGTAAAAAAGTTCTTGAAATATTTATCAAAATTAAAAGTTTAAAGATGTGAGCTCATGATTAAAGATTTTCCTGGTAAATTAGTATTAGTCGTAGGTAATTCAGGCTCAGGTAAAGATTCAATAAATTCTGAAGTAGTTAAAAGATTTCCATCTGATTTAAAAGAAATTCATCTTTCTCGACGATACATTACAAGACCATCTTCAGAAACAGAAGATAATATCGCAATAACTCCAAAAATATTTAAAGAAATGTCTCTTCAGAAGAAATTCGCTCTTGAGTGGCACATTTACGATTTGGATTATGGTGTTCCTGTAGACATTGACGATTGGTTAAAAAAAGGACACCCCGTAATCGTAAATGTTAGCCGAACAATTGTGAAAAAAGCTCGTAGCATTTACCGTAACATTTTAGTTGTTTTTATCAAAGTACCCTTCGATATAACTCTTAAGAGAGTAAAAGAAAGAGCCCGAGAAAGCGGAAAACTTTTACAAGAAAGAATCCAAAGAGCAAAGGATAACCAAAATTTTCCCGACGCGGATGCTATCGTGGATAATTCTGGAGAATTGGAAATTGCTATCGATCAATTCCTAAGGTATTTAATAAGTATGGTTAAAATATAAGAAATTTATTAAAACGCATAAAAATTTTTTAATAAGAGAAATTATAGTAATTACTTCTAAGGCCCGATTTGTTTTGGTTTTTTTTTTACTAAAAATTTTTAAAAATACATAAAATTTTATCTAACTTCTTTTATAGATGAGCCAATTCTTGAGAGAAAACCTTTTAACGTCAAAATTTTGTCAAAGATTAGCATTATTCATGAGGACAGAGAACTTATATTGAGAAACGGTCAATTAACATTCCCGAAATTATTTAAGAAAATAAATTAGAAATGAGAAAAAGGATGGGGCCCGGTACGGGAATCGAACCCGTCTCTAGGGATTCACAGTCCCCAATACTATCCATTATACGGAGTTAGCTTGCTATACTCCTCTATACAAACCGGGCCTTAGGTATATCTTAAATATAATTTTACCTACTAAAAAAATCTTATGAGTTAAGAACAAAAAAAGTGTTTATCAAAAACATAACCTTAAAAAAACATAAGAGAAAAATTTAGTTTTTAATAATAGTAATATCATCTTTTATTAAAGCGTCTGGAATTGATTCTAAAGGATTTCCTCTTAGTTGTATCTTTTTTAACGACTTTAACATAGCAATAGAGCTAGGCAGTTCCTTTAATCTGTTTCCGTCCAACCAAAAAGATTTGAGCGAATCCATTTCCCCGATTGTGTCAGGTAATTGTTCCAAATTATTATTTGCTAAGCAAAAAAAGCTCATGTTTTTGAGATTTCCAATCGACGAGGGTAATGTCTTTAATCCATTATTTCTTATAGAAAATTCTTTTAAACTTTTTAAATCCCCAAAACCTTCTGGTAAATCGTTTATGTCGTTATCATCGAGATAAAATGTCTCCAAAGATTTGAGCCCCCCTATCGAATCGGGCAGTGTTTCAAGATGATTACTATTCAAAGCTAAATGGCGAAGGTTTCTTAAATTACCAATCGAATTCGACATTGAAGCGATGTTGTTATTCGCCAGATTTAGGCATTGTAGAGAGATAACTTTTGTCACTACCTCTGGAAAAGCTTCTAGCTTATTATCAGCTATGCTGAGAACTTCTAAGAATTTTAGCTTCGCGATTGCTTCAGGTATGGTCTTGATCGAGTTTCTATCCAAATCTAATTCTCTTAACATTAAAAACTTACATACAACTTGAGGGACCGTACTAATCTAGTACCCACCGATAATCTGACTTTTCAAAACATTTAAATAATTGTTATACGTATTTGTGAAATATACTATTTGTTTAAAGTACTCTTATAGGTGATAGACAATTTCTAAGACATGGATAATATGGTTAATTATTCTCTTGATTGTTGGAATAATTTGGCTGGTATTTGCATTTGGTCAAACGATTCTCTCAGGGGGATTTCCTATATGGATGCTTATTGGTGCAATATGTATTATTAGTCTATTTAAAAGGAAAGAGTAATGTAATCAAATTTCTACCTTAACTGACTTTGAATCTTTACTCGGCGGGAACAAACTTTACCTGAGAAAGACCAGAGATAAAATGACTCTGGAAAGTACGACGTGTACACCCGAAAATCAGACAAAAAAGAGCGAGCAGATTTAGGCGCGCACGTGATGAGCCACAACTTATTGTATTCGGGAAGGCAAAAACCTCACTACATGGAAGAAGAGAGCGTGAAAGGAATCTTAGCGGGAACGAAGCCAGAAGAGAAAAAAGCGTGTGCCGATTTTCTCGACCGCTACGAAATTAAAGTTATGAACCAAAGCAATATTTTCTATTGCTAATTTTTTTTTAAAAATAAAATACAAAAACGACATGATAATAAAATGGGTATAAGCACCAAATTAGACGATATCGAGTTTTTTGCTATAAATTTGTCGGATTTAACAAAATCCCTAGAAGCGTAAGAATACTCTTACAGCTGGGGAAAGGCGAGTTCGATTCTCGGATCGGGCCCTCTTATATTTAATTATAAAACTCATATATGAGATTGGTTCAATAGTAATGTTTTTCCTACATAAATCATTTATAAGTTAAAAAATTTGATATAATACTTGGTGATTTGTATGAGTAAAAGAGCTAATATCATTTTCTTAATTTTGTTATTTTCAATTTTTGTAATTCCATTTTATACTACATTTATTAATGTTATAGCCGAAGAATATTTACCATTAACAGATACGAGACCAGGTTGGGACGTTTTATCAATATATGAAATTGCACACCCTCCGGGGCCCATTTGCATTGGGGAAAACAATGATACATTTTATCTTGATAATTTAAATCATGTTTTGATGAAGATGGATGAGTTTGGTGTACATACTGAATATATTACTACAGAGTCATTAAATTTTGGTGACATCGCTTACCAACCAAATCATAATCGTTTTCTCGGTTTAGCATATCATGGATTTTATACTATTACATCAAGCGATATTACAGCGTTGAAAAACTATACTTACAGCTCACCTCTAAGCGCGATTACCGTTGATCCAACTGATGATTCTTTTTATTGTGGTTCACTATTCGACAATACAGACATATTGTATTTTGACGCTGATGGGAATTATATTTCTACAGTAGTTTCAAATGTACGAGGTTGCAGTCAAACTCTCTTAAATAATAACCAAAGTATACTATATTATACTGAAACATATTCAGGCTCTTTCTCCTCTATGAATCTATCATCATCAGAAACTCAGGTTGTAAGAACAGGTATTGGTCTTCCTGGAACACAAGAAGTTATCGGTATTGGAGTGGATGACAATGATGATATGTACTGCATGACAGCAGATGGTAATAACAGGGGATTTTATAAATATGAAAATGGATTTTTTGTATTTTTGATGGGTTCAAAAGCAGGTATGAGTAAACTTACATGGTCACATAAGCTACAATCATTCATTGCTGGCGGAAGTTTTGGTGGATGCCTTATTAGCTATAATCCAGATAAAGCGGAA
>JAGXNZ010000151.1 GCA_019894655.1 Promethearchaeota archaeon
CTCATCATGCTGCAGAAATTCCTTTCTTTTTAGGAATGGGTAATAGTTCTATATTCATGCTAATTGGAAAAACACACACTAAGCGTAATCGATTTGGTCGGGAAAAGTTGATAGACTTATCTATGAATTATCTTGCTAATTTTGCACGAACCGGAAATCCAAACGGAGAAGGTTTACCTAATTGGTATCCTTGGAGCAATACCAAAGGAAAAGATAAAATACTTGTCCTTGATTCTGACATTGATGATTTAAGGATTTCCTATTTAAATGATATCCTTACTGTGAAGAGCGTTATTGACCTCATTAATTCTGAACTTAAAGAACCTGAATTAGGAACGATCCTCTCCTATCTTGACGAGTTTATACCATTTGGTGTAAAAGAATCTGGATTATAAAGAAATTTTTTTAATCGGATTTCCCGATATGGTCGAGTAGACAAATGTCTAAAGAAAAGTGAATTATTGGCTGTTGCTGGTATAGTTTTCTCATTAGTAATTGCTAATTTAGCAAGGGATAAATAATCGCGAAATATAAAATATGTAATGCGTGTGGAACAAGCGTGGGTTTCTCAGAAGAAAGATGTCCTTCTTGTAAGCTCGCTCTAAATTTTAGAGTAGTTAATGATGTATCAGAGTCGGAATCAATACATAAGGCTGAAGGAAAGTTTTGTAATTATTGTAATATTAAATTAGATCAAGACTCTATGTTTTGTAAATTATGTGGAAGAGCTATTAGAAAACCAAGATATATATCCCTTGAAACTAAAAGGGAAGTATGGAGACGAGATATGGGTAGATGTGTAGAGTGTGGCTCAAAAGAACTGTTAGAATAAGACCATATAATACCTTTCAGTAAAGGTGGTAGCAACAATACCCAAAATATCAGAGTATTATGTCAAGAGTGTAATAGAAATAGAGGCAATGACATTGAAAAATTTTAGGTTCTTTTTTTTAGAAATTGATATACTCTGATTAATTTTATTTTTTGTTTTTTGCTTATATAGATTCCATTAATATCGATAATATGGTTCTTACCAACATACCGCCAACATTTCCACTATTTTCATCAAAGACCCCTTAATTTTTTTTAACATCCATTTCCTCTTTTTATCCTTAAAGGGTGGGAAGTCGGTAAGAACTTTCTTTTTTTTATTCCCTCTCGCCTCTAATTTTTCCTTTATATTCGGGTGGTTTCAAAAATAGTATAATAAAAAAGGTTAAGATAATGTACGAAGAAATTGCAACCTATGTCTCTTATTAATTATACGAACTCTAAAAATTTACAAGAACAAGAGGAAACCGATGAAGAAATATTTCAATACGTGCAAGACGAGCGCATCCTTCGAGTATTGTTCGAGCAAAAAATTTTTAAGCTCCGGGAAATTCAGAAAGAGGCGATCCAAAAAGGATTGTTCTTTCGAAAGTCTTTCCTCGTATGTGCTCCCTCGGGAAGTGGTAAAACTTTAATAGGGGAAATTAGCGCCGTAAATAACGTATTCCAAAAGTTCGGTAAGTCCATTTATTTAGTTCCCTATAAAGCGCTCGCCACCGAAAAATACATTCATTTCAAAAAGAGATACGAGCGGTTTGGAATTACGACCGAGCTGTCTATAGGAGACTACGACGTAGACGATTCCCGATTAGCTAAAGCAGACATAATAGTGACCACTTACGAGAAAATGGATTCAATTTTACGAAATTTTAACGAAAAAGAATGGATCTTCGATATTTCGACTATAATCATTGACGAAATTCACATTTTAGGAGAATCCAGCGGTTCTCGAGGTCCACGGTTAGAATCTTTAATAGTTAGGTTAAACGAGTTCTTACACCAACCGCAACTTATAGGGCTCTCAGCTACTATAAAAAATCCTAAATTCTTTAACGAGTGGCTATCGTCTCTCGGAAACGACACTACGCTAATAATATCTGACGCACGACCTGTTCCTTTACATTATCGAATAGAGATCACTCAAAATAAAAATTCGACTATAAAAAAAATAATGAAAACGACTTTAAACGATGGGGGGCAAGTGTTAGTGTTTTTAAACCGAAGGAAGTCGACTCAACAGACTGCGAGCAACCTTAAAAATTTGGTAAAAACCCAACTAACCGAAGCCGAGTTAAAAGCTTGTAAAAAGGTAGAAGATAAGCTGAATAAAATTAAAGGAAGGCACACAGAGTTAAAGAAGATGGTTAAGTGCGGAGTGGCGTTCCATCACGCAGGACTGCTTCCAAAAGAACGCAAACTTGTCGAAGATGCCTATCGAAAACATATAATCAAAGTGATATGCTGTACCACAACTTTAAGCGCCGGGATTAACGTACCCGCTCGAGTAGTTATCGTGAAAGATTTCAAGCGATATGTGACCTCAGGACACAATATAAAAAATTTTTCTGGATACTATGAAAATGGAGACGGTTTTTCTTACTTTATGCCGTTTTCTGCTAATTCTATTTTTCAAATGCTCGGTAGAGCTGGAAGACCCGGACTTGATTCAGAAGGTTTTGGCTATTTACTTGCAAATAATATCGACGAAAGAGATTGGATCGAAGATCATTACTTCCAGAGCACTATTCCATCCGAAACTTATATTCCTGAATATAATGATTTAATTTCGGGGCTCAATAAGCTTAACACCTTAAAAGAGCAAGTCCTCCTACGAATCTACGAAGAGAAAAACATTACATTAGAAAAACTTAAAGATTTCTTCCAAAAAACTTATTTCTGGTTTGGCATTAAACAAAAAATGGCACATCAGCAGATTCCCATCGATCAGCTATTAATGATTAAAGAAATTAGTCCGGTAAACATTTTAAAACTTCACTCTGACCCGAAAAAAGTTAAAAGTTTATCGAACAACCACCACCAGATTAAAATCACTAAATTGACTAAATCAAATATATCGGGCTATATTAAAAGCGATTTCGGAGTATTCTTTGCGGAATTCGACATCGACTTAGGGATAAGGTGCTCGTGCGGGTTTGAAAATGGGATATCCAACAGTTATTCAGACGATCAATTCTCTTTCGAGTTTTGTGACCATATAACTGCCCTTTTATTGCACCTAATCGGCATACCAGACCAGAACTTCCAGAAATACGTCCAAGACATCGTTCCTAAGTCGGTAAAGAACCAATATGTGCTCAATTACCTTTTTGAAAAAGGGTTAATTATAAAGAGGGATAACGGAACTATTAAGTGTTCGCAATTCGGAAAGCTCATTATCCGATTGTATCTTTACCCTGTTTCAGGAGTCTTAATTCGATACAAACTCGAAAACACTGCAATAGAAACTTACCAAGACATTGTAAAAGAAGCCTACGAAGTTTTAAAAGCTGAAATAAAAGTACGAGATTACAAATTACTCCAACCCGTCTTGGAGTGGTGCGACGAAGAGCCAATTGACGATATCTTGGAGCGACATAAGATCATGGCGGGCGATCTTTACGCAATTAAGGACAACTTAGAGAGGATTATAACTTTTATCGGGATTATCGCTGTCCACCTATCCGAGTCCGATGCACATATAGCGGAGGCTATGGTTAAAGTAGCGGAAATGTCCGAAACGCTTAAAATTCGAGTGCATTACGGGATCAGCGAAGAATTATTCGATCTGGTCTTGAGGTTAGACAATGTAGCTAGAATGAGAGCGAGGATATTGTATAGTGCTGGATATCATACTGCGACTAAGGTAAAAAAAGAAAATCCTTACATACTAAACCGAAAGACCGGCTTAGGGATTAACTTGTGTAAAAAAATCATAGGGAAGAAATAAAATCTCTTTATAAGTTGTTTTTTACGATCCCTTAAAATACGCTACAATTCAACTCGGGGTAATTTTTTCCTTTTTAACTGTTCAATTTCTAGCATCAACATAATGGATTCTGAGACCGAAAACGATCCATTTGACCTGAACTTCTCAAAAAAAATAAGGATTAAAGAATTTTTAATCTTTATGGAATCTGAGGAAGGGCAGGACTGGTATATCATCAAAAAGTTCGATCGCTCAAAAGAGCAAAATTTAGAAGCGCTCAAATTCATTCAAAAAATAATTGAAAGCGATCCTGATATTAATTCAAGTCGCCTCGAAGGATATCTAAGGCAGCAACGCTTGTTCATGAAACGCTATTTGAACGAAGTTAATAAGAAACCTAATAACGATTAGCGACAAGCGTGGATCACCCCTGTGAATTATTCCCGATTCCAGTTTATCTGAATTTCCTTGGTTTTTTTGAGTGACCCTCTTATTTCATCCAAATCAAATATTTAATGTCCCTGATGGCTTTCAATTATTTTTTGAATTTCAAAAGTTATTTCTCTTATACCTGTAATACAGGTCGTTGTCACCATTTTTAATCAATGTCCCACTTTTTTTCGCATTTCTAATTAGGATTTTCACCTCTATCGCTGGAATTCCGTAATCTTTGGACATAATTTCGAGCATATACTTCGGAAACCGTTTATAAAGTTTTGAAAGCTCCGATAACATATCGGTAAATTTCTCCTCGTAATCAGTTTCTTGATCCTCGCTTTTTACCGACTTTTTTTTACTTTTTGGTTGAGCTATGATATTTGTAGCTACAACAAAATCGCTTCCCGAGCGAAATTCAGGTATCGATAACTCTCCTTGTTTTTTTTTTACGGTATTCACAGCTTGCGTCAGGCCGTATACTACTTCACCATCTTTTAAAATATCCCTCACCTGGTAATTTCGACCACACCTTAAACATTTTTTAGTTTTCTGCACGGTTTTTACGTAGGAATACTGCTGACATTTTTTACAAGCGAATATTAAGTAAGCACTTTCGTCTTTTTTAAATGCAAGATCTTCCATCGATTACAGGTCACCTTTGGTTTTTACATGTAGATAAATATTTTTTAGGATAAAATAGAGTTCTTCTGAAAGATTGATAGAAATCGCTTGGTGCTTTGTATCTGCCCCCCAATCGCTTATTTTTTGTTTGAGCAATTTCTCTTCGTTTTCGAACTCTTCATTAAAATCTACGAAGTCAAATGTAGATACTATAAGTTTATATTTCTTGGCTAACAGAGCGTATTTTTTAAGAAGCGCATCTCTCTCGAAATGTCGGGGATTAATTACTTGGACCAGTACTTTATCAAATAATGTTAGATCGAGTACTGATTTTACGATTTCAAACGATATCCCATCGTTCTGAAACTTTTTTCGCAAACCAAACTTAACGGGAAATAAGACGTTTATTTTTATATCTGGTTGATGTTTCATTATTTCATGGTTAATTTGTTGGTCCTGAGAAAACGAACTTAAGTTCGATTGTCTTCCTTTTTTATTGATTTTTTTGTTAGGTTTAAGTGGTTGGTCTGATGACCTCTCAACATTTGAATGAACTACTGTAGGATTATCCATATCATTATTGTGAAGTTCTTGAATTATCGGTGTCTCCGGACGCGGGTAACTGGAATAAACGGTTTGAAGTTGTTTTTCGCCCTTTAAGTTCACATTCATTTTCTTGAGCTTGGTCAAAGCGATATGCATGTAAATTTCGTCGTGCGTGTCCTTACAATAAAGAATAATTACTTTTCCTTCTCGATGACGGGCAGTCCTCCCTTTTCTCTGGATAAATCGTATTTCTGAAGCTACCACGTCGTAAAACACCACTAGATCGCACTCAGCGATGTCCAATCCCTCTTCTCCCACATTGGTGCTGACCAATACATTGTACTGACCTCCTTTAAATTGCTCTAAAATCTCCAACTGTTGTTTTTGCGACAATCCCTTGTCGTCCTGAGATTTTGTAGCTTGACCCACGAATCGAGAGGGTTTAATCGCACTATGTTCGCTCGCTTTTAGCTTGTTTACAATGCTTTTTACAGAGTCGCGCAGCTTTACAAACACCATCACCCTCGAACTAGCGTTATTTTCAAATTCTTGAATCAACAAGGATTCTAGTGCGTAATATTTGGGATGGATAAGCTTTTTAGGAGAATAATCTTCGTTTTTTTTCAGTTCGATATATATTTGGTTTAACCTGTGATCTCTCGTTAATATTTTTAAGGCTTTAGAGCTATTTTTCTTGCGAGCTTGAGTTTTCATTTTAGTTAAATAAATTAAAAGCACATCTAATCCTTGTTGTTCAATTAATTCGAGCATGTGAAATAGAATTAGTCCTTGAGCATTCACGGAAAGAGCGCTATACACTCCAGTTTTATCTCCGTCGCCTTTGATTAACCTTGCTAACTCTCCGTTTAACTTCAATAAATCTTTTCGAATAATTTTAGCATGTAACTTATCTGACTTCGCACTTATGAAGTTGAGCTGGGAAAGATATTGCAAACGCTCTTCTAAAATAACTATGACCGCATGGTAAGCCTCTTCCATTAGTTCGGTTAAGTTAACGCCTATTTTATAGATGTCCATCGGTTTTAAATAAGATTTCACATCCATATCTTTTCGAGTGCGAGTGTGGATATTTTTTAACGGAATATATAAGTTTTCGCAAAGAATCCTGATTTTTTCTTTCGAAGCACCTGGACTTGCAGTTAGCCCTAAGATCGTTCCATCTGGGTTTTGGTCTAGGTATTCGTCTGCAATGAGTGTGTACGCATAATCACCTGTAGCATGATGAGCTTCGTCAAAAATAATCAAACAAGCGCTTTCCAGTGAATATTTACGATTTACAAGATCGTTTCTTAACGTCTGAGGCGTGTAAAAGATTATCTGCCTTTCTTGAAATAATTCTTCTCTCTTCTCAGGATTAATCTTACCTGTCAAAACAACAAAAAGTTCCTCAGGTATTGTCATCAAGCTTCTAAAAGAGTCGTAGTGTTGGTTTATTAAGGGTCTGGTTGGAGCTAATACTAGTATTTTACTTTTCGGAGAGTGCTTTTCTAAGGTCAACGCCGCTACGTAAACCCCGATAATCGTTTTACCAAGACCTGTCGGAAGGACGACTAACGAATTTTTGGATGCGCATTTTTTTGCTATTTCTAGTTGATATATTCTACTCTCAATGTTATCTTGGCGTAAATAAGAAGTTTTTATTTTCTCAAGTTTGCTTTCCTCGGATTTAATCACGCTTTTCACATCCGCTCAAACGATTTGTATTAGGTAATCCTCTATTTCTAATTTTGATACATTTTTTTTGCTTCGGTTGTAGGACTGGATAAGCTTACCCGCTTCAACCGCTAGTTTAGTAGGATATATCAAACCATTTCCTCTATATTCAAAAAAATAGGGGTGCGAACGATTAAGCTGTTTTACTTTCTTTGAAAGTTCCGTTCCGTTTCTTTTCACGTCAAAGCCCTTCCCAATCTTTACATGTTGGAAATAGTATATCGTGTCGCTTAACAAATTCATTTGGTTTTGGTTGATCTCAATTTCTTTAAGAGTAGCATATTCTCGGCTCGAAATCTCCGATTTTGGTTTTAGGATTAAATAATATCTATTATTTTTCCATTTTTTACACAAAATAGAGTCGGTAAGCACAGAATTAAAAAGGTTCTGAAATTGAAACACGAGCTCTAGCATCTCTTCTAATTCCCGTTCGGATAAGGTAAGGTAAGTAGTTAACTTATCGAGACTAAAGAGACTTTCTTTTCGCGTGTGGAATCTCTCCAATGCTGTAACTATTTTATGCAATTGTTTAATTTTAGCACTTTCTACCATTACAGCTTATACTTACTGTAGTAATAAAAAGGAAAAATTTTGGTAACGGATAAAAAAGAAAAAAAAAAGGGAAAAAATATGATTTAATATTTTGAGGTTTGCTTCTTTTTGAATATTTTGGACCGAATCACTTTAGAAGTGCTAAGTAAAGGTATCATACTGGCTCCTACCAACCCGAACGCTAAAGGAAGAGTAAC
>JAGXNZ010000152.1 GCA_019894655.1 Promethearchaeota archaeon
CTCAGCTCTGTAACTGACCCTTATACACCTTTAGAGTTAAAATATGAAAACACTCGAAAAATCCTGGAAAGCCTTGTAGGAACAAAAGCAGAAATCTCAATTTTAACGAAATCTAAATTTGTAGTACGAGATATTGATTTGTTTAAAAAATTTGATGATCTTGAAGTTGGAATTTCAATCAGCACCTTAGATAACGAATTCGCTCAATTAATTGAACGAGGAGCTTCAAGACCAAAAGAACGATTAGAAGCTTTAAAAGAAATACACGAGAACGGAATTAAAACGTATACCTTTATTTCACCATTTTTTCCAAAAATTACTAATTATAAAGCTATAATAGAAGAGACGATGGACTATACAGATTCATATATGTTTGAAAATTTAAACTTCAGACCTCATAATGTCCCAAGAATTTTAAACATTATAAAGAGGGCATATCCTAAAATTTTACCCGTGTATGAAGAATTTAGGAAGGACTATTCTCAATGGGATTCTATTGAATCAGAAATAGATGCTTATTGCAAAAAGTTGAAACTTGTTTATAAAATCGAATTCCATCATGGGGGATTCTCAAAAAGCTAGAAAGTTTTGAATTCCCTTAATTAGGTTAATCTTCAGTCAATTTTTTAATAAAATTCGTCAATATATCTTTTTAATTGCTCTATATCTTCAAAATAAAATAAATTAACATTTTCTTTAAAGAAAATGTTATTTTCATCTTAGGAATAAGTAGTATTTCATTTGGTTTGAGTTTTGAAATTTGTAGGTAAATGGATTGCAAATGTACACTCCAAATCTCCGTTTAAACCCGTTTGTATCGGTTCAACTATTATGGGTTGCTCAAAAATCTGATCCCAGTATAGTTTATACCAACCTGCACTACAGTGACAGAAATTTTTTAAGATTTCATAATCAGTCCCCTCTTTCAAAGCACCTCGAATCCAAGGACAATAACAAAGATAAAATTTTTTCATTTTTTCATCCTTTGTAGTTAAAAATTTCTTAGTTTGATAGGGAACTTTGCTGGTATAAATGATATTTCCTTTTCTTACACCTCCAGCTAACATTTGGTTATTTCTTACAAATTCAATTACTTCTTCATCCACGATCTGGGCAAATTCTAAAGTTCCTTCATCTCTATGTTTCTCTAGCTTCTTTATTAAGTCCTGGTGTTTCTTTAGCAAAAATCCATCAATTCCTAATTCTGTGAGAAGTTTTTTATCTCCCTTAATATCATCAGGGGGGCGACCATGAAGACAAGGTGAAAGAAGTGCTATTGTGTTTTCATTTCCAAGATTATCTTCCAATCTTTTCATAATGTTTTTAGTAAAATTCGGTTTTTTTTCTGGGTGCACTCCTAATGGAGGAATATTTAAATCTCTAAAAATTTCATCCCTCATTTGCTCTCCATGAATTTCAGCTATTCTTGAATACAAGTTATCCATTGCGTTATAAGATTCAAAAATATTGATAGCTTCGGTAATAAAATCATACTTCTTGGAATAATTAGCATAACTCAAGATAGCACTTAAAAAATCAAGAACAGAATCTTTATTAGTAGAGACTAAATATTCAGTATACTCAACTAGTTTTTTGGGACTAACTGAGTCGAGATTTAGGTTTTCTTTTTTAAGATAATTTTCATAGTCTCTCAGCTTTGAAAGAAAGTTTTTTATTATATTAGTATCAATTTCTTTCTCTTCTAAAAATATCAGAAAATTCTGTTCATTCATTTTATAAAAATATCTTTGTATCTTAATATCTTTTATTTCAAAAATAGATTTAGCTAGAATAATTCAGAAGCAGGTTTAGAATTTCTAAAATATAAACAATTAAGTAATAAGGAATAATTCTATTATTTTATAAAATATGTAAAAGTCGGATTTACTATGACTATTAAGAAAGGCGATATCATCAAAGTTGAATATGAAGGAAGATTAGAAGACAGAACCATATTCGATAGCACGGAACTTGAAGGAGGGGAACCGTTAAAATTTGAAGTTGGTACTAGAACGTTGATTCAAGGATTTGATGATTCTGTTATTGGTAAAGATGTTGGGGACTCGTTTGAGATTACATTAAACGCTTCTGAAGCTTACGGTGTGATTGATCCCTTATTAGTTCAAACTGTATGCATAGATCAACTACCAGAAGATTTAGATCCTGAGCCGGGAATGATGCTAGGAGTTGGTGACGCTAACGGGACTCACTCAATGGCTTGGGTTAAAGAAGTAGATGAAGAATTTATAACAATTGATATGAACCACCCACTTGCGGGAAAAACTCTATACTTTAAAATAAAAATTTTGGAAACGGGTTGTGAACCAGATCCACCGGATGCTCATGAATGCGGTTGTGGATGTGAGGATCACTAAGTACATTCTATTTTTTTTTAATATTATTGAATTCCTTTTAAATAATTTAATTTATTTGTTTTAGACGATTCTTAGAAATAGCAATGAGCTGTAAATTTACTAAAGAAGAACTAGAAAATCTGCTAGTTGATTTCAATAAAATTGCATTAGGATACTATAATCTCGATATACTATCTCAAGTTTGCTTTTGGGATGAAACATTAAGGTATGGCAAATAAAGTCCAAATAGTATAAAAAATTAAATACACTCAACCGTATGTTCCTGACGATTTTAAACCAAAAAATTAAGATATTAATAATGGTTTTTTTATCCTTATTATTTTAATTTTTTATCAATTACGTCGATTTTGTTTTGGGTTGTAATCAAATCGCTTTTAAGTTGACTGGCGCGTTTCTTGAAAGATTTTTCATCCATCTGTCCAGAATCATGCTTTTTTTCTATAAAATCAAGCAAGTTTCGAACCGAACTGAGTTTACCTTCCAATGCCTTCTTTTCAACTACTAGGTCTTCCTTTTTAACTTTTCCAGTAATTTTTTTTTTGGGAACGGGTTTTAATTTATTTATGCCATCGATTTTAGGTAATCCGATAAAATTGCCTTCATCTTTAAACATTAAACTTTCTGGCTTTGGTGGTAAATCTGTTAGAACATCGTTAGTTTCAAGTAGTTCATCGAACCCATTAGATTTTGTGTCTTTTGTTACTTTTTTTTCAATGCTATTAGAATTTTTTGGTGAATTACCAAACTCTAAAATTTCTTTTTCTGATGCTATAGTTGTTTTGATCAATTTATCAATTGTCGTTTTAATCATATCGATTTGATTTTGAAAAATTTTTAATAATTCTACTAACTCGCTCTTTTTTGAGATTTTCATCGAAAAATCGATATCGACATTTGATTTTTCGATAAATGACGATTGAGGAGTTTCTGAAGTGTAATTCAATGGATCGATACCAGATGCCTGTTCTCTAGTAATTATCTCGGGTACCGCTCCATTCGAATGTAATTCCATTCTATAATCTGAGATCAACCATGAAAATATATTATATGCCAAATTTGGATGTTCATCATTACTAAAACCTCCTCCTAAACGATCTCTAAATAGTTCATAACTCCCAATGGCAAATATTCTTCCTTTATCAGGTTCAGATACACAAGCTAAAGCCGAAGAGAAAGGTTCCGATGTTTCATTTGATGAGATTATTGATATAGCATTCCCTAAAACGCTTAGCGAGCAGCCAGATCTATAACAAATGGAACTAATACTATTTGTAATTGGGTGTGGAGGTATGAATGCAGTAATTATAGGCATGTTTTCCATACCCAGATTATATATTTCATCTAAAACTTGGTCGTTTTCAAAAACTATTCCAAAGATTTGACTTAATTCACTTAAATTACTGTTTCTACCTCTATCTCCACCTGCGTGTGAGAGAAGTAATAGTCCCCCACCGTCATTTCTTACCCAATTATTAATTTCAGTTATTTCCATCGATGTAATTTTTGCAAAATCAGGACATACAAACACTAAAATATCAAATGGTTTAAGGGAATTATAAGAAATAGGAGTTTCCAAGAAATTGTAGCACATAAAATCGTTTGCGTTTAAAAAATCTCTTAGTTCTGTGAGATTATCATCGATCTTACCTCTGGGTTT
Source organism: Promethearchaeota archaeon (assembly GCA_019894655.1). The sequence goes on from JAGXNZ010000152.1 coordinate 4,033, forward strand.
ATGTGCTACATCAAAAGCGATTTTATAAGGCATGATATATCATTTTAGAATTTAATTTATAGAGTGAGATTTCAAATTCTTCTTATAATTAATATGAATATTACTAAAATATATTTTACGGCATTAAAAAATTTCTTAAAATAGTCCAATTTAAACGGTCTTTAATCAGATGAAAAAGGAGAACTTAATAAATGCTCCTATCTCCTATTATTAAATTATTTTTACTAATGTTTTCGACTCTAACATTACTACCTATTATCGAATTCTCAGATATCACATTTCTCATAGTAGCATCGCTTTCAACAACACAATTCTCAAGAATGCAATTTTCTATTATAGAGTTTGCTCCAATAGAAACATATGGACCGATAACCGAATTAATAATTGATGTGTTTTTGCCAATGTAAACAGGATTTTTTATAAATGACTTCTCTGATAAGATATTTAATTCTTTAAATGCTTCCTGTTTAACAGATTGTTGTTCTAATAAATATCTATTACCATTTAATACTTCAGAAGGTCTTCCAAAATCTAAAATGCCTTTCTTTAAATTAACAGCAGCAATTTTAAATCCACTATCTATTAAGTCTTGTAGGCTTTCAGTTAAATAAACCTCCTTTGAATTATCTGTTCTTTTATCTAAATAACCCTTAATTATGTCAAAAAGAGCATTAGTAGCAGAATTAGAAAAAGCGTAAAGTCCGGCAATCGCTAAATTAGAGACATAACCTTTTGGTTTTTCAATTAATTTTTGAATAAGGGAATTATCATCTACAACGACAACTCCATACGAACTTGCGTCTTCTTTTGGAACTTCCATAACTGTAATTATCCCATCCACATCGGATTCATAATACCTATACATTAGATAAGAGTATTCATCAACTGGTATCATATCTGCTAAAAAGATTAAGGAACCTTCACGTTTATCGGCTTCTTTACTCGAATAGTTGAAATCTTCGAATCTTGAACTAGCTAAATATACTGCTTCACCCAATCCCCAGTAATATGGTATATCATCGTTATAACCTCGTGGTATTTGTTCGATAAAGGTTAACTTAAACTTATCATGATATTTTTCTTTAACAAATTCTGTGATTTGTCTTTTTTTGTAACCAACAATTAAAATTAGTTCTGTTTCTGAATCGAATGTATCACCAAATTTATTTAGGATATGCTCTAGAACAGTTTTACCCGCGACCTTTATGAAAGCTTTCGGTTTACTCAACGTAAACGGTCTTAATCGCGAGCCAATTCCCGCACAAGGACCAATAATTTTCACGTTTTAGCTCCCTTCAAAATTCTATATTTTTTTTTTGATAATTAAATAAAGCAAATCAATAAAACTTTGACTTATCTGAATCGAATATTCTCTGTAAATAACCAAATAAGTAATCTAAACCCTGATCTTCTTTAATAGAGCAAGAAATTAACTCAGATGTGGAACCTAATTGAATGAACACTTCTGATATTAGCATGGATAACTCTCTTATTAAACCGCTTTCTCTTTCATTTGTTGAATCCTCTAACGCTTTAAAGTCTTGGCTCCAATTAACTACCATCTCAATTTGATCTTCACTTAATAAATCCGCTTTGGACAATACATTAATCTGGGGAATATCCCTAAACCTAAACTGCACAGAAGCGGCTAAAAGTAATGTAGAAATGAAGCCGTTTGGTCTCAGCACAAGATTCGAATCAAATAGGAAAGAAACTGCCCTCTGAATTGATCCAAAACCTAACGAACTTGCTATTAAAGGCCCAGTCTCTCTAAAAGCAAATAGTTCAAGTTGTCCTGCAGTGTCCACAAATACCCAATCTGGATTGTATTCATCGATTTCATACTTCA
>JAGXNZ010000153.1 GCA_019894655.1 Promethearchaeota archaeon
CCCCTCTTTCTATGCTTAGTGCAATTGTAGAAGAAATTGGGGAACTCGCAAAAGAGATAAACCATTTAGAAGGTTTTAAACCTAAAAAATCTGATAAAATTTCGACTAATTTAGGGGAGGAACTCGCAGATGTGATGTTTGCACTTATATGTCTCGCTAATTCCTATAAAATTGACATTAGCTACGAATTAGAAGCTGTAATTGAAAAGTATACATTAAGAGATTCTAAAAGATTCTAAAACGTCATGCATTTTTATTAAAACCTTATCAATTCACGTATCTTTTTTTGTAAAACTATAATTCTTTTAAGCTTTTTATCTTTCAGATATATGAGAAAAATTATTAAAATTTGTTTTATGTCAGTATAGTATGCAAAAAGAAGGTATTGAGAAACAGAAAATACTTGACCTGCTTGAAAAAAAGCTAAAAAAGGATTTATCTTACGATTCTGGCTCAATTTTAGGTTCTATGTGCTCAGAACCTTTAAGCTTTGCTAAAGAAATACATAATAAGTATATATCGAAAAATTTGGGAGATCCGGGATTATTTTTAGGAAGCGCTGAATTAGAAGATGAACTTATACGCGAAATTGGAGAATTATTTGGTAACAATAATATATATGGTACATTTACAACTGGAGGATCAGAGGCGAATTTAATAGCGATGCGGATTGCTAGAAATTTACGACCTAACATCAAAAAACCAGAAGTAGTACTCCCGTGCTCAGCTCATATATCCTTTGATAAAGCAGCAGATTTACTAAATGTTAAGTTGAGAAAGGCGAATCTTCTCGATAATTTTCAATTAGATGTGAATCATTTTAAATCTCTCGTTAACGATAAGACGTGCGCTGTTGTTGGAGTTGCCGGTACAACTTCCTTAGGTTTAATTGATCCTATTGAAGAAATAGGGGAATTTATTGAAGGTCGAGACATATTTTTTCACGTAGATGCGGCGTTTGGTGGATTTGTGTTACCTTTTCTAAAGGAACTAGGTTATCCTGTTCCATCTTGGGACTTTTCAGTGAAGAGTGTGGATTCCATTACGGCAGATCCTCACAAAATGGGCTTAGGAATTATACCTTCAGGAGGATATTACTTTAAAGACGCTTCGATTTTAAAAAAAACAGGATTTGAAATTCCTTATTTGGCTGGTGGGAATTTTAAACATTTTCACATCATAGGTACTAGACCAGGAAGTCCGATCATAGCGTTTTGGGCAATTATGAAATTTTTAGGGATGAGTGGCTTTAAGGAGATAGTGAGAAAATGTATGGAAAATACTAAGTTCCTAAAACAAAGAATATCGGAAATTGATGGTGTCAAATTAGCGGTTGATCCTGTTATGAACATTGTCGGAATCACTACTGAAAGTGGAAAAAGCATATGTGAACTTGAAGAATCTTTACGTAACAACAAATGGATGTTGGGAAAATTTCTGGATTTCAATTTAGTGCGAGTGGTGATTATGCCTCATGTAAAAAAAGAACATTTAATCGATTTTTGTTTCGATTTAGAAAAAATAGTAAAAAAACTAAAATTATAAAAAGTAATGATAGAGAATTTTATAATATACATCAAAAATATTTCACAATTCACACATTAGAAGAGTAGTGTATTAAAATTAAGTAGGGTTAAAATCCTCTTTAGAAATTTAGAAATGATTTAGAGAATGGCAAAAGATAAAAAAAAAAAGATTGGAATAAAAACAACGAGATATTATACTAAAACATGTACCAGTTGTAACTACGAATACCCGAATTGGTTTACTAATTGCCCTAAATGCGGCGCTGCTTGGGACTCTGAAAAAGTAGACCTTGTTGTCGGAAAAAAAGAAGCAGTGAGAAAAACGATTAAAATCGTGGTGAAAATAACGGAAGAAGATTTTGATGACGCTTTTGATTTGGTACAACTAATTTTTAGCGCTGATCAGGGGGTGTCGTGGTATAGCTTGAGGATGGAAAACCACTTAGATTATTTTATTGCCGAAATAGCCGATGTTCCATTGGATACAGTAATTATTTATTATATTGAAGTGTTATCGGCACAAGGTGAAATTATCGTTGAAAATAACGACGGTAATTACTTTCGTTATAAAGTTGGCTTACATGAGGAACAATTGGGAAACAAAAAGAATCAAGTCACAGAAAACATTACCCCTTCCCCTGATTATCAAAATTCTATTGTAACGAATCAATCCGCTGAAATCTCAGAAAGTATCGGAAAATCTAAATTGGAGCTTGAGGACGAACTTGATAAATTAAGTTTTGACGAATCAAATCAATTCTATGAACTTAAAATAAACAATCAAAGCGATGTACCACCCCCTCAACCAAAAAAATACCATGTTGACGATTCCAAAACGATCTTTGGAACTCTTCAAACTCAGATAGATCCAGAGCTGAAAGTCTGTCCTTATTGTAATTCAAAAATCAAAAAAATGTGGAGTACGTGTCCCATTTGTGGTAAAAATCTTTAGGTAAAATTATAAAAATTAGCTTTTCATTTCTCGTTTTTAGAGTTTATTACCGCATTTATTGCAAAAAGCGTAATCGGAAGATAATGTTGTTCCGCATTGTTCACAAATTATTAGATCTTTTTTCTTCCCTTTGTGTTTATCTTCTTGAATTGAATCAGATGATGTAATTGTTGTGAAAGACGTGAAATTGCTATCTATGTCCGCTACGTTAGGAATTATTCGTAATTTAGATTTCTCTTCTTCGTCAACTCCCGTTGTAGCGGTAAAAGAAACGAAGGGTGCGCTACTTTCTGACGGCATTTCTTCCGTTCTTTGAGTTAAAGTCTGAAACAATGAACTTGATTCGGAACTCGTTGATTTTTGAGGTGAAGTTTGTTGGAGTGTCAAACCGTTATTAGCAGGCTTTTTTTCCTTTTTACTTTTTTTTGATGACTTCATTGCTTCAAATAAGTCCCCTTGTTTCTCTCGTTTTTCAATGTTTTTCTTTTCTTTTTCGATTTTAGCTTTTTCCTTTTCTTGCTTTTTTTTTTCTTTAGCTAATATTTTCATTTCTTTTTTAGGTATTATTGTTTGGGGCATGTGATCGACTAACGATTTCGAAGACTCAGATTGGGAAATTGGCGCTTGAAAAAATGGCGATTCAGCTACTTCTTGTTTCGGTTGGGGCGTTGGTTCAAATGTCATAGAAGCAGGTTGTGGTTTAGGTTGTTCTTCTCTTTTTATGACTCGGAATGGAGTTTGGAAAGAAGAGTTTTCCGCCGGGTTTTCTGTTTTGGGTGTTTGGAATTCTTTCGGAGTAGGTGCTGGGATTGGAACATTTGATGTAAAGGGTGCAGTTTTTGGCTTATATTTTCCGCTATCGGTTGTTATAGGTTCCTGTTTTGACGGTTGAGATTTCTCAGCTATAATCTGATCAGGCGTTTTAAATTCTATGTCTGTTGGCTCGGGCGTAAAAAATTCTGGATTATCATGGGGTTGAAACGCAGGAGCAGGTTCTGGAACTGGGGGCGCATCGTATTCAGGTTCAGGTACTGGAGGAGCTTCATATTCAAGTTCGGGTTCAAATTGCGCTGGTTCAGGTTCTGGAACAGGTGGAGCTAAATACTCGTTCTGAGGTATTACAGGTTTAACATATGGCTTTTCAATGGGTTCTCCTTCTGGAATAATCTTTCCAGGCACGAAAACGGTTTCATTAGCGATTAATTGGTCAGGAACTCCTTGTCCTATCATCAAGCAAGCGAGAATGTAAAAGCAATCTCCGACGCCATCACCTGTTTTAGCAGACGTCTCCATATAATACAAGTTAAAATCTCTCGTAAAATTGTTAATTTCTTCAGCTGAAACAGCTCTTTGGTCAGTTAAATCGCTTTTATTGCCAACAAGTAATACTGGTATTTCAGCTTTTATATTAGCCCTAACTTCTTCAATCCACTGCGGTAAATGTTCAAAACTTGCAGCATTCGTAAGATCAAAGACGAGGATTGTACCAAGTGATCCTCTATAATACATAGGTCTGATAGAGCTAAATCGTTCTTGGCCACCGGTATCCCAAAGTTGGAGCTTACATTTGATTAGTCCTTCAGAAGTTTCAATCGAGATTGTTTTTACGTGAAAGTCAACACCAATTGTCATTTTATAATCTTCAGTAAAGAACCCTTTCGAAAATCGGAGTGTAAGTGCGGTTTTACCGACACCACCATCTCCTACCACGATAGATTTAAAAAGGTAATCGTATTCTTCAACCATTTCTATTCTTCCATTACTTTATTCGGTTTTTGTATTAGAATTTTTGATAATAATCAAAGTTGTTATATTATTATTATTAATAAAAATTTATTTAATTATACTTTTGGATATTTTACATCGTATTTTCAAGATGATGCGTTGGCAACTGCGGTTGTACGGCACTTTTTAAATAAATTTTAGAATCTTTTTATGGTAAAAAGAAATCGTTGTATTACACTTTTCTTTTGTTAGATTCGTCTTCGATATCTACGTTTTCAAACCAATCGTTAATTTGTTCTAAGGTTTCTTGTGGAAATTCGTATGAGTGCTCTCTATCGGGATAGAGCCCTTTTTCAACTTCGGTTTTGTAGTCAAATAATGCGTTCTTGACAGATTTTCCCACATCTCCAAAATATTTAAGAAATTTAGGTTTGAAGTCGGTAAATAGCCCTAACATATCGTTAATAACTAAAATCTGGCCGTCACAGTAAGAACCCGCTCCAATACCGATGGTTGGAATGTCAACCGATTTCGTAATTAATTTAGCTATTTGCCAAGGAATGCTTTCCAAGACAATGGAAAACGCCCCTGATTTTTCCAAGCTTTTTGCATCTAAAATTAGCTTTTTTGCGGCTTCTATCGTTTTCCCTTGAACTAAAAAACCTCCAAACTCATGTATAGCCTGAGGGGTAAGTCC
>JAGXNZ010000154.1 GCA_019894655.1 Promethearchaeota archaeon
ATTTTTTTTGGATTCTTTTTTGATGTGGTTGTTTATAGCATGCTATTAAAAAGAAGAACTAAATATAGTATTATCTTTGGAGGGATAGCTGGTGGACTCCCCGCTTGGGCGGGTAGGGTAGCAATAACGGGGAGTTTAGATTGGATTGGATTTTTATTCTTAATCTTCATTCTTACCTGGATACCAGTACATATTCTTACAATAGCATTAATTCCTAAAAATTTTGAAGGTTACAAAAAGGCAAACATACCTATGTGGCCGGTTGTAAGTTCAAAAGCCCAAACTATGCGCGTAATCGCTATTGGTGCTTTTCTTAGTAGCTTCGCACTTTACGAAATTCTGCAAATATTAGATGCAAATGCTATTATCAGAATTATATGGGGTGCTTGTTGTGTATTTTTATTGATTTTATCTATCAAAAATTTAATAAAACCTTCGAATAAACTAACATTTCTAATTTTTAAGATTGCTTCGCTTTACATGCTTTTAGGATTTTTATTAGTCTTTATTGGTGTAATACTGCAATAAAAACCTTTATTTAGCATTATAGATGATAATATAAAATATCTAAAAATTTAAAATTTAAACAAAAATAATTTAAAAAAAAAAAAAGGGAAGATATATGGAACCTGAAATACAAATATTCCTTTCCGTTGCAGCTGTTGCAATATTTATCGCACTGATTCTAGTATTGAACTTTAGAAAAAAAGACACACAAAAAGTGCTGATTTGGATTTTAGCAATCGCATTCGGAACTTTGATGACTATTATAACCTTATTTGACGGTATTGAAATAATTGCGATTAAACCAGTAGACTATCGCCTGGATGGAACTGATATTTTTACTAGTTGGCATATAGGAATACTCTTGGGTATCCCAGCATTAATTTTGTTGTCAATTGGCACTATTCTCGTTTTGTACGACGAACATACATATGTCATGTGGCACGGATTAGCAACGGGCAGCAGTTTAATTCTTACAATAATAAATGTTATACTGTTAATATTTTTGAACGATCTTGAAATACTCCATTATTCTGGAACGATCCACACACTCCATATTTTTCTTGGAGCAACAGGGTTAATGACTGGGACTGCAAGCTTTCTATTCGGTGCTTCTGGACAGCGTAATCTCGCAAGAATGACAGGATACTTTACCTTGGCTGGTTGGTGGGGCGCCTATCTTTTAGGGCTCTTATTAGAACTCCCCGGATTGTCATGAGGTGAAATAGAAAATGAATGAAGCAAAAGTTGAAGAGTTGAAGAAAAATAATAAAATGGATTTATTTTTTACAAAAGAATTAGAAGAGATTGTACCCCCCGCCCATGTAAGCACGGATATGTACGACATTGAAGCAACCTCCGGCGATCTATCGTTATTATCGAAGTATCACTACAAATTCAAGCAAGAATATCAAGCTACTCACGTAGTTCGTCCTGGTACAACTGAAGAACTTTCGAATGTAATGAAAAAGTGCAAAGAACACTCAAAATCTATGACAATTCGAGCCGCAGGTAGTTCATGCTACTCAGCCTCAACCCCAACCAATGGTGGTGTAATTATTGACATGCGAAGAATGGATAAAATCTACGAAATCGATGCCAATAATAAGACAGTTAGATGCGGTGCTGGAATTTCCTGGTTGAGACTTATCGAGGCCCTCCTTGAGCATGGGTTAGGCCCCAAATGCTACCCTACAAGTTATAAATCTAGTTGCGTTGGTGGCTTCGTATGTACCTCTGGAAAAGTAGGTGTCGGAGTTTTAAGAAACGGGATAATGAAGGACGCTATTAAGTCTGTAGTCTTTGTTAAACCGGACGGTTCTGTTGAAACGATTTCTAAAACTTCTCAAGGTGACTTAACGCTTGATGATATTATCGGTTCTTTTGGTATTTTTGGTGCTGTTGCTGAAGTAGAATTGGAAGTGACCTCTCTTAACACTTCAATAGAAATGGCAGGATACAGTTTTAAAACATTTAAGATGGCTTCAGAATTTTTTCGAGCATTGAAAAATAATGACGCAAACAAACCATTTTTCTTATCACTTTCAGATAAGAACTTTGAAAAGTATGCTCACTGGACCTTTCCATCTAGAGATTATTTCGTATACGCCGTATATTCTGATGATCCTGGTGCGACTTCTCAGGCAATCTCATTTGCTAAAGATGCGGCTTCAAAATTAGACGGACTTGGTGTTGAAGAATGGTATTTAAAGGAAAAATTTCGCGACATAGCGGATACTGAGGTTAATGTTGGACGATGGTGTCAAAATCTGGTTTTTCAAGAATACTGGGTATCTGATCATAGAATTGAAGAATTCTACAATTTTTATATGGCAAAGACGATTAAGCAAAAGTATCGAAATGCATTTTACTTGATGTCTGGAGCTAAAGGGGGAAATAGAATTAAACTCTTTGGTCTTTCGGATATTAAAAATTCTCGAGAATTTTTTGGTATCAAAGCAGCTTTTAACGATATAACCGTATGGAACTATGAAAATAGAGACACCTTATACACTATAGGGGTAGTAAATACTTTCTACTTTCTTAAATACGATCCTGAAAGAGCAGATTACTTGATGAAATTGAAAAACAAAATAGATCCTGACGATCTCGTAAATTCTTATAGATTGGTGAAAGCTAAAATGAGAACTTGGCGCGTTGGACTCCTTTTCTTTATAGCAAAATTACTCTACAGAACGTAATAAAAAATATTGAAATGAGGTAAAAATAAAA
>JAGXNZ010000155.1 GCA_019894655.1 Promethearchaeota archaeon
CCTAGAGGAAATATCTTGATGACTCTTTTAGGACAAAAAGATTCATTGCTTAACGGAGATGCTTTAAAAATTTGGGGTTGCACTGTGTGTGTTACTTGTGATGAAGTTTGTCCAAAAAACATCGAACTTACTGAGATCTTTGCATATCTAAAAAATCAAAGTATAGCTCTTGGAAAAGGTCCAGAATTTATTTATTCCCAAGCAAAAGCTGTTTTCGAAAATGCTAAAGCTATACCTTCTCAACCTGCAATTGAACACAGGCGGGAGCAATTGGGCCTACCTCCAGTTGCCTCCCCTGATATTACTGAATTTCAAACCTTACTGAAGAATATCGGAGTAGATAAAAAGCTAAAATATGAGGAGTAATGAGAAAAATGACAGAATTTAAAATGTTTGAAGGTTGTACCATCGGAAACCGTATTCCTTATATTGAAGCGGCATCCAGAAAAGTTTTTGACAAAGTAGGAATTGAGACCTCACAAACGAATTTTTCTTGTTGTCCTGATCCTACAGGCATGAAATCGTTTGATAACGACGCTTGGTTAGCAATTGGTGCGAGAAACCTATGTTTAGCGGAAGCTGAAGGAAAAAACATAATTTCTCTATGTAATGGTTGTACCAACACGCTTAGAGGCGTTCAACATCAATTAAAACACGATTCATGGAGAATGGATAAGGTTAATAAAGAGCTTGCTAAGATCGGGAAAGAATATAAAGGCACAATAGACATTAAGCATTTTGTTGATGTGCTAAGCGATAATTTAGACAAGGTCAAAGGTGCAATAACTAAACCCCTTGAAGGATTAAAAGTTGCTGTTCATCCTGGGTGTCATTATATGCGACCTGCAGAATGGATGGAATCTGATGATCCTATGAGACCAACTACGCTAAAGAAACTCGTAGAAGCAAGTGGAGCGACAGTTGTTGATTATGGAGAGGAGATTTTGTGTTGCGGAAGTGCTGTGACTAACGCTTACGAAGAACACGGATTTGCTAACTTAAAGATTAAAATGGACGCTATCAAAAAATCGGGAGCAGATGTGATCGCTGTAAATTGCCCTGCGTGTTATCAGCAATTCGACACGAGACAGCGAGATTTAGGTAAGAAATACGAGACCGAGTACGATACTCCAGCAATGTATATCACAGAACTTTACGCTTTAGCGATGGGCTTCACTCCAGATGATATCGGCTTGAAATTTCACAGAGTTCGATTGAAATCCATGTTAGAAAAACTTGGTTTATAACTAACCAAATTTATAACTTTATTTTTTTATTTTTTTAAATCTATTTTTTAATTATGAGTTATCATTTTTATCATTAAAAGCGATTCCATTTAATAAAAATAGAAGAAATTGTGTAATATTAGATTAAAAATCCATTAAGGACTAAAAGAGCGCCAATAGCAAAAGTAATCAACGCTAAAATCTCGATCACAATTATTGAGAGTAATCCCCCTGTTAAATTGATAAGAAGCCCAAAAACAAATATAATTACTCCTAATAAAAACCATTTTATTCTATTTTTAGTTTCGCCCGCGATTTTTCTGTTAATTATAATATATTTATAAGCAGCATATAAAGCTAATAATATCCGAATAGTATTCACAAAAATGAACAACCCGGGAGGAGTATGGGTATTGACTATACCAAGAGTATAATCGTCCATATCTAAATAGGGAGGAAATATAAAATACCCGATGCTCATGACAAAAAATATGATTAACATGGTTCCAAGATACTTCATGCTCATGGCGATCTTGGTATGTTTTTCTAACACAAACAAGGTCATTGTGAGAGAAATTGAGTTAAAATTAAAAAAGATATGGGCTGTTATCATGAGCGGAATTATAACACCCGAATTATTTAAAATTAAGTGATAAATAACATAGAGTATAAATCCTATGGATGAGGATATAAAGTATACGGCAAACCATCTGTTCAACAAGTCTTTTTTGTTTAAGAAAAGAACCCGTAATCCTATAATTAGTGCGATAACGGCTGTAATTCCCGTCGTGATTATTTTTAGTATATTTAAAGGATCCAAATTATACAAACCTTCTAATTAAATTATTTTTTTTTAAAGTTATTAGGCGCATATAATATATATAACTACCTTTTCGATTATCATACATTATTGAGAATTGTTTTTACCTAATATTTGTGTTAAATTTTAAGTACCAGTCAAAGGTTCAAATCGCAAAAATTAAAAATAGTGCTGGCGATTAATAATGTGTAATTTATTTCTTCGAGTGAAGAAGTATAAATGAGGTCAAAATTTATATTACTCATCTTAATGAGAAATATTAGGAGTAGAGATTAAATGATATCGTTTGAAGCCGAGAGAAATCCACCATGGTTTTTTCAATATATTGAGAATTACTCGCATATTCTGATGGATTTGAGATTTAAAACAGAGGACACATCAGTTGACATGTTAAATTTTTCACTCGATATCGAAATCCAAGGATTTGAGGGTTTAATATTTTATATTTACAAATCATCGTTTAATGATATTGAATTCGACATCCTTGACCATAGAACCGAAATAATTCACACTATAGAAGATTTGTATATTGATGTGAAAGATTATTCGACTTCAGATTCGGTAGATTTCATAATCATTCCATTTGGACATTTTAAAGAAGACCATAAATTTATCCCAGTGATTCGTAGTGGAAATGTTGTTTCAAACTATCAAATTTTTAATTGGACACCCTCGTTACTATTTAAAAACATTAAATCGGTGATAAAGATTGCAAATAAATACGAGGAAATAGTCCCAATGGAGTATTTTGATAGGTACTATTACCAATTTGAGAGCTCCTTTAAAGGGAACAAAACAGAGTTTCTATTCAGCCTTATTAATCTCCTCGTTCAACTTGAAGAAATTCCCGATGTAGAACCCTTGGTTTCTAAAATTAAACTGATAATATCAAAAACAAACGAGCTTTTGTTTGAATTAATTGAAAGATCGATTCCCCTAGAGATGATTAATCTTCTCAAGGAACTAGAAAGATTGAAATTTAACCTTGACAACTTATCGAAAGAAGAAATCTATAACTGGTTGGATGATTTATTATCGTCGTACAGTAAAAAAATCTAGCTGTTTCTGAATCTAAAGAACAACATTATTAAAAAGTGCTAAAAAAAGAGAATTTATCGCAGTTATTTCTTAAATCGTTTAATTAGGGTCAAGGCCAAAACAACTAAGAAGAAGATTGCCCCTACCAAGAGTAAACTAAATTTAATTAAAGCAGATATCGAAGCTACCAAGGGAACGAAAGATGCAAAAATAGGTGAATTGTAAAGCATGATAAGGAGGTTGATATTTTCAACCAAATCGAAAATTCCTGCGACGAAAGGCGTAAGACTTATGTAGAGACCAATGTCTACTATTTTACCGCTTAACTTTCGAGTGAATAGCAAAATTAATGCAAACATAGGTACAGAGTATCCTATGATATAGAGAAAGTCCCAGTACACTCCATTAACTTGTAAAGCTATTCCGTCGACCCCCCAATCCGCAAAAATAAACAAAATGCGGTCCTGAGTCCAAGCAAATTCGAAATTAAGTATTCCATAGATGGAACCTGAATTTGCTAAGGGTTCAAAAACGAGCATATTTATTACCAGAAGAATAACGATACCTATTGCCGCAATTATTAATAAAACTAAATCACTTGGGGTTTTTTTTAATTTTTCTAAAATCATTCTATTTTCTCATATTGTTGTGATATTAAATTTAATTATTACTGTAAGCCATATAAAGAATTCGCGAATGATTTAATGAATAAATAATCGTTGTATAATCATTAATTTTTTTTAGGCTCCAATATTACATAATTTAAATAAAATCACTCAGCTAAATTACTCATGTGTCTAGCGATTCCAGGCAAAATTGTAAGTATTAATGGGAATACCGCATTAGTCGACTTTGATGGAATAAAACAAGAAGTTATTATAGCATTAGTATTAAATCCAGAAGTAGGTAAGTACGTTATTATTCACGCTGGTTACGCAATTGAGCAAATGGAAGAGAAGGACGCTATGGAAGCTATAGAACAGTGGAAAGAAATCGCTGACGATCAAAGCCTCGATTTGTCTGATATGTTATGAGAATGGAAACCAGAACAAAGAAACAAAAAAACTACTTCTTCTTCTTATCGATTGTTGACAGAATTAAAAATCCTGCGTTTGAAAAAATAGCGATACCAATAAAAAGTAAGATTATTGCATCAAGAATTATACTTGCATTACCAAACATATCAAAAATAAACGCACTTATCAAACAAAACATCCCTAAGACTAGTAGGTTCTCTTTTTTCTTAACCATCTTGATCTCATCCCTCCTTTTTTTAATTTTAATAATTTTTGGATTGCTCCAATCGAGAAGATCAAATTTGTTTATTTATTGGTTTCATATATAGACTATATATGTTGAAAAATGGGTAGAAACTAGGAATGTTGAGAAATTATTTTCGTTTATAAATCAAATAGCTCTAGTTTGAGTTTCTTTAATTTATCGTAAAGCCTTCCAATAGATCGAATCGCTTCTGATTCATTATTATAATCAAGAGGTGAAGTACCTTTTAGATCAGCTTTTCCAATTTCAAGATCATATGGAATAGAATGATATAGTGGGATTTTCCAGCCTTTAATTCTGTCATTAATCGCAGATAATTGAGTTTCGTCAAAAATCTTGTTGGCGATAAGAAAATTGTTAACGACTCCTAATTTTTTTGATAGATCGATTATTTTAGAACATAAATCCAATGATTTTTGAGAGGGTTCAGTAACTGTGAGCATTACATCAATTCCTTTAGCAGTACCACGTCCTAAATGTTCCAGTCCGGCTTCGAAATCTACAACAATTACTTCGTTTCTTTTTACAAGCAAATTGAACAGCAACGTTCTGATAAGTGCATTTTCAGGACATAAACACCCCGAAGCTGGTTCTTCGATGCCACCTAAAACTAAAAGCTGCAAGTTGTCCGGACCGGTCACCTTAAATCTATCTGGAATGTCAGATACTTCGGGATTAATGTTATAAACGCCAGCTCCAGCGCCCTTAACAGACGTCCGTTCTTCAATCATAGTCTTCATCTCTGAAATCGGGACTATCTTTGATTTTACTTCCTCTTCAATTCCCAAGGTGTAACTTAGATTCATTGCCGAGTCGTTGTCTATCGCTAAAACATTAAATCCATCTTTAGCAAAAAGTCTAGCAATTGTTCCAGCGATTAATGTTTTACCGACGCCTCCTTTTCCAGAAACAGCAATTTTCATAAGAGATCCTAATTATATAATACTTTAACCTATATTTATTATGTTATATAAGCTATAAAAGCTTGAGATTTGATTCTGTAAATGTCTAATAAGAATTGTTTATCATTGATAAGAAATTTTACTAATAATTAATATATTATTAGCATGGAAGGTTGAAGGAATTATTAAAGCTAACAACTTTTGTCCATTGATTGCATTCTTTTTGAGATTTTCATCATTTCACCAAAAATCTTAGAGTTCTCTATTGGATCTTTACAAGCAATTAATTTATCGTTAAGAGTTTTAATTTTCAGAGAAAATTCTGTGAATTTTTTCGGAGGATTTACTTGATACTGGTATATTAGCTCTCCGGTATCACTGCG